>JBFHGP010000060.1:0-13105 GCA_041583035.1 Flavobacterium sp. | reverse complement strand
TTCTGCTTTTAATAATGCGTATCTAGGTATTAATCTATAACTTGTTTCAGATATACTGATATCTGATAGACTATATGAGACAAATGTATTTGTATTAAAAATATTATTTAATGTAAAGCTTAGACGTAATTTCTCACTTACTTGATAATCAATGTTTAAGTCAGAAAAATAGAAGTCATTTTTATTTTGTGACAAGTTGCCAAAATAATAGCGTTCACTATGCAATGTGGCGTATAATTTTTGTGAAAATCTAAAATTTAGGTTCAAAAACGTTCTATTGTTGGTATAATCAAAAGCTGTATTTGTTTTAAATCGACTATAACTCCATTTGGTACCCAAGTGATAATTGAACACTCCATTAAAGCCAGAACGAACTTCTAGACCGTAATTTGTTGTTGTTGATGTAATATCGCGAATATCAGATTCGTTTACGAAATTTTGATAGTTTGAAGTGCTTCCACCCAAAGTCACTTTAAAATTTGATTTTATTTTTCTCAAATAATAATCGGCATTTAGATTGAAAAAAATCATTTCGCGATTATTCAACACTACGGGTTCTGACACAGAGTAGTTTTGTGTCAATGTAGATTTACTTGAAAAATATTGGTCTGAAAAACTGTATCCTGTCATTGCAGACATAAAAAAACGGTCAGACCAATTACCCAACGAGTACATTAAATTTACGTTTTGATTGGCAAATTTGGTAAAATCATCATAACCCGTCGAAAAATTTCTAAAGCCAGAATGAATATAATTTGGATAAATATTTAGCAAACCACTAGTGCGCCAGTTGTAACTGTATGACGCTTGCAGTTTGTTTTTATGATTGATTTCCCAATCAATGTTTAATGCTGGAGAAAACAACAAAGGATTAAACTTTTTGTTTTGATTTTGTAAGTTTTGATTGATAAAATTGATTTTTGCCGATGGTGTCATTCTGAAATTCGAAGTTATTTGATAAGAATAACTTGTTTTTGCATGATATGAATGATTTTGAAGCTGTAAATTGTTTTGAAAACCATCTGGTTGTATTTCTGTTTGATTTTCAATTAAATAAAAACGTGTATTTAAATCATCGTTGCGCCACTCAGCTCCAGTAGAAAATTCAAACAAATGTCCGTTTGTTTTGCGGTTCAAATACTTGGCTTCAAAACCATAAAAAGTCATCGCATTTGTCGTTTGCTGTTTGATTGCGTTAGCATTTGTATCAAACAAATCTTGATACACAAATTGGTTTACGTTGTAATTTTGCGGGGTTTCTTCGTTAATAAATCTCCCGGCAATAATCCATACTTTGTTATCGCTTGGTTTGGTGGTATAAACTATTTTAGAATCAAAAAAATTGGTAGTTGTCGTTAAACGTTCCTCTAAATTATTGCTATTAAAATCAATACTACTGCGGTCTTTGTTATCTACATAATTAAAGCGTGTGGTTGCTTCTAAGGTAGATTTTTTAGAAAAATCGTGTGTTAAATCTATTTTACCAAATGCAGATAGTTTTTTTTGACGCATATAGTAATCTTCAGTGTTTGTAAACGTTGTTTCTCCGTCTGAAAACTGATCATAGCTGTTACGATAAAAGTTTTGCTCGTTGGTGTTTAAAAATGCTATGGCTTTGAGTTTTGTTTTGCTCGATAGAGTAAAAATACTGTTTAGCGAAAGCATTTCGGCATTGTTAAAATTAGTTCGGTCATCACGCAAAGCTGCGGTCGAAGGTGCTAAACTCAAAAACTGTTGTGCTTGTTGGTTATCACCCACTACATAATCGTTAGATGAACGAATTAAATGGCTGATGTCGCCTGTAGCATCGTAGCCAAGATTGTTTAAATTGGTTAAAAAGTAATATTTGTTTTTTTTACCAAAGTTCATCAAGTTACTGCGAACGGTATAGCGGTTTTCTGAAACCACCCCATAACCTGCATCAATATTACCAAACCACTGGCGTTTGGCATCGTCTTCTAATTTTAGGTTCAAGGCTACTTTATCGCTGTTTTCAATGCCTTTTAAGTGTTTGTTGTTGCTGTAGTTTTTTAAAAGTTCTACCTCTTTCAAAGGTTTTACAGGCATGTTTTTAGAAAGAATTTTATATCCTTTTTCAAAAAAATCATCGCCTTCTACCATTATTTTTTCAATTTCTTGATTGCCTACTTTTACCGTACCGTTATCGGTAACATTCACACCCGGTAGTTTTTTCAGCAAGTCTTCTACGGTATATTCGGTGCCGTCCACAAAAGATTTTACATTAAAGGTTACGGTATCTTTTTTTTGTTTGATAGGTGCCGGAATATCTATCACTATCTCTTTTAGTTGCTCTTCTTTTGCTTGCAAACTAATGGTTATCTCTTTATTTTGCTTGTTTGATAGATCAACGCTTACGATTTTTTTTTCGTAGCTCAATGCGTTACAATGCAGTATATATTCTTTTGCTTCGAGATTGGCAAAGCTAAAGCTGCCGTTTGCTTTGGTAAACTGATAAGCAACGGTTTTGTTTTCTGTGTTTTTTAGAATAACACTGGTGTTTTCTAACACATCGCCAAACTCATCGGTAACTACACCTTTGATGCTTTGTGCAAAAATAGTATTGCAAAAAAGCAATACTATTGTGAAATATAACGTCTGTATTTTCAAGTTTTCTTTCTATTTAAAAAGCTCTATAAATTGTCTCTTATTTTGATCCTCTATTCTGTATAAAGGAGAGCCCGTGTCTAATTTTGCATTTAAATAATTTAAAATATCCTTTTGTTCATTCTGTTTTTTCTCTACATATTTTTCTATTGACACTCGTCTATTATGAGATAAAATTTTTAATATTTTTTTACTTAAATCATATTCCTTGCCTAAACTAATGCTGACAGCTTGAGCTTTATACACGCCTTTATCATCGGCTACTTCTAAAATTAATCCACTTAGTCCTTTCAATTTCCAAGGACCTGCATTTATAGGGATTTCTTCGGTATACCATGCAGTGTAATTTCTTCCTCTGAACACGCCCACAGCTTTTTTACAGTTAAAACCACCTATTTTCTTAGTTTCATTTTTTAATTTCCAGTTGATTTCAGGAACATTATCCTTAACGTGATAATACACATATGCTATTTGTTCTCCAAAAAGAATTTTAGTAGAGTTTAAATACGATAAATAATAATTAGCAGTTTTTTCAGTTGCAAACTCTTGAACATGTGTTGAACCGTCATCAGTAATGGTTATTTCTCTGTCATGTTTATTATATGATTGTTGATAGAATGACATTGAGTTATTAAAATACAAATCATAAGAGATGTCCCAATCACCATCGCCCAAATTTAAAGTTTGTGTATATCCTATTTTACCTTCAAAGATTGTACTTTGTGCCAAAGCACAATTTATTATACATAATAAAGCAAATGCTATGCTTACAATTTTTTTCATATATAAAAGTTTGTAACAAATACACAGTATAAACGTTTATACTGTGTATTTTCAAATTACATATTAAGGGGCTGTTGGACTTAGCTCGTGTGTAGCTGCCTTAATTGGTTTTAGTTCTTTTGTACCATCTGGATGTACAACTGTATTACAGTTGCCGTATGTCCAAGGTCCGTAACTCTTAGTCCCGTCTGAATGAGTATAAACTGTTCGCCATCTACACGGTGTTGTTTGTTCTTGTTTATCGTTTGATAAATTTTCCACAACCACCTCATTGCTTGCAAAAGCACTCCCAGCAAAGGCTACCATCGCCAATGCGCTAAATAAAATCTTTCTCATGTTTTTTAAAAATATTTATAAGTTGCCTACAGTAATTTTTAGTCGCTGTGGCAATATACTCCGACTGTCTTATCTGTTCGCGAAACTTTAGACAGGTCAATAATAATAATAATAATAATACGAAAAATTTTTAACACAAAATTAACTTTTGTATAACTATTGCCTAACCAATCACTTACCCACAACCACAGTTGCTGTCTCCGCAGTTTTTGTCTTTCTTTTTAAAAACAAACTTGCGCAGCAAATAAGCAACAGCGATAATTAATAAAACATAAACGATAATATCTTGCATTGGTTAGTGTTAAGTTTTGAGTTTTGAGTTTTAAGTGTTAAGTGTTGAGTGTTAAGTGTTAAGTTTTGAGTGTTGAGTTTTGAGTGTTAAGTTTTGAGTTTTGAGTTATTTCAGGAGTTGGTAGGCGATAAGCGATACAATATAAGCAAAGCCCGTCATGAATACCATCTGAAAAGCAGTCCATTTCCACGAATTGGTTTCTTTTTTGGTTACCCCAACGGTAGACAAGCACTGCATGGCAAATGCGTAAAACAACAACAACGAGACGCCCATAGCAAAACTATACACGGGCGAGCCGTCAGAGCGTTTTTCGGCAGCGAGTGTATCAACAATAGTATTTTTGTCTTCCTCTACATCTACTTCGCCAAGGTTGTACAAAATAGCCAAATTACCCACAAACACTTCACGTGCAGCAAAAGACGTGAGCACGGCAATACTCACCTTCCAATCATAACCCAACGGGCGAAAAACAGGTTCTACGCCACGACCAATAATACCGATATAAGAATGTTCTAACTCATATTCTGCGATTTCATTGGCCAATTGTTCTTCCGAAATCTCAGATTGTGTGTGTTGCGCACTAACTATTTGCTCTGCCTGATCAAAAGTATCAGACGGCCCATGCGCGCCCAAAAACCACAAAACTACCGACAATGCCAAAATGATTTTACCTGCGCCTACAATATACGAAAGCACTTTTTCGTACATATTGAGCAATACATTTTTGAGAATAGGCATTTTGTAAGTAGGCATTTCGATGATAAAATACGATTTGATATCTGCCTTAATCACTTTGCTCAACAACCATCCTGCGCCAATTGCGCCTAAAAATCCGAGCAAATACATGCCTGTCATCACCAAGGCTTGCAAAGGCAAAAACCCAAACAGGTAAGTTTGTGGTACGATGAGCGAAATGATGATGATATATACCGGAATACGTGCCGAACAGGTGGTGAATGGCGTGACCAACATCGTGATCAATCGTTCTTTAGGGTTTTCTATGTTACGTGCCGACATAATAGCCGGAATCGCACAAGCGGTACCCGACACCAAAGGCACAACTGATTTTCCGCTCAATCCAAAAGGTTTCATGATTCTGTCCATCAAAAAAACTACCCTGCTCATGTATCCGGTTTCTTCCAAAATCGATATCAAGAAAAACAAAATCGCAATTTGTGGCACAAACATCAACACGCCGCCCAAACCTACAATGATACCATCTGCCAATAAACTGGTGAGTTTTCCGGCGGGCAACACTTGGTTTACCCAAGCCGACAAATCGGCAAATAATCCATCCACAAAATCCATCGGATAAGCCGCTAGCTCAAAAACAGACCCGTAAATGACGAGCATAACGGCCATAAAAATCAGGTATCCCCAAAATTTATGCGTCAATACTCGGTCAAAACGCATGCGCAAATCGGTTGCCCTTTGGGTATCGATGTGGTAAGTATCTTGAAGAATCTCTTTGATCAATTGGTAACGCTTGATGGTCTCTTTGTGCTGCAAACGCTTGATTTCGCTTTCAGATTTTTGCCAACTGGTATCGCTCGACACCACCTTGCCTACTCCTTCAAAAGCAAAAACTTTTGCCTGCGTGAGCCACACTTTGTACAAATTATGCTTTGGGTAAAACATCGCCAATTTTCCAAAATAATCAGCATCGACGGTTTTGAGGTCAAAAATATTGCCTGTATCGGCTTTGCCATCTACAATGGCTTGTTTGAGGGCGTCGATACCTGTGTTTTTACGCGCCGATAGCATCACCACTTGTGTTTGTAGTTTTTGCTCTAACGCTTTTACATCAATCGAAATTCCTTTTTTGGTCAATTGGTCAGACATATTCAAAGCCAAAATAGTAGGAAAGCCCAAATCTTTGATTTGTGTAAACAACAACAAATTTCGTTTGAGATTTTCTACCTCAGCCACAACTACAACCACATCCGGATAATCTTTGTTTTGGTGGTCATACAAAGCATTGAGCGCAATTTCTTCGTCTTTAGAATTAGGGTTGATAGAGTAGGTACCGGGCAAGTCTATCACCGTTGCTTTGAGATTGCTGGTGAGCTGAGTAGTACCCGTTTTGCGCTCGATAGTCACCCCGGGATAATTACCCACATGCTGATTGAGCCCCGTAAGCGCGTTAAAAACTGATGTTTTTCCGACATTTGGATTACCAACTAAAGCTATTTTTATCGATTTCATAAATAATTTTTTAAATCAATTCGACTTCTATTTGTTGGGCCAAATCTTTTCTGATACTCATAAAAGAATCGTTTACTTTGATATAAATTGGGTCGGCCAACGGTGCTATTTGCAATACCTCGATAATATTACCCGGCATACAACCGATTTCGATCAGTTTTAGCGGCACCAGACTGGTGTTTATTGCCTTGATGACAGACGGCTGGCGCTTTGGGAGTTGATCAAGCGTCATAATGATGTTATTTAGATTGAATACAGATTGCGAAGGTACGAATTATTATTTTATGTTTTTTGGGTACAAACCATATGCACTATCGTTGTTAAAAATTTACGTTTTTTTGTTAAGCAATAATGTTTTTGTTATATTGTACAGCTAAATGTTTCAACTCATGAAAAATTTCACTCTTATATTACTCACATTAATTACTACTGCTACATCTTACGCCCAACCCACCTATCACCGTATTTGGGGTGTGAAAGAGAATAGAAAAGTAGACAATAGTTATATTACAGAAATTCAAATATTTGATGATGTTGTTTATTACACTGTAGACAATAAAATAAACGCCTTACAATTGCCAGAGGCAACCACCGAAACTTTTATCGAAATAGGCACTCCCCAAACGACGCAGATTATTAATAAGCAAAAATCGACTAATGGTAATTGGTATATAGTAGGCTATACTTCACTAACGGAAGGCTTTACTACGCCAAATGCTTACCGTACCGAGTTTGACGATGAGCAAAACCCTACTCCTACACCTACAAATAGCTTTTTAGCCAAATACTCAGCAACTGGTGAATTACAATGGTGTACCTATATTGACCAGTATTATGGAAGTGTGACTAGTTACGGCTTAAATATTACTACAGACGAACAAGATAATATCTATTTTGTTTCTTATAAACCTAATAATGAGATTATTGAAAACGCTCCATTTCAAGCTACTGCCAACCCCGAAGATTTTTTACCTGGAACTAACAAAACACCCACACTAACAAAATTGGATAACAACGGAGCTTTTCAATGGAGCACTTTTTTTGGCATGCACAATACATTGATAAGAGATATTAGAGCGACTACCGACGGCGTTGTCATCGCAGGAATAGTTGTATCTACTGAAAATTTTAGCGGTATTCCGGTCAGTGATTTCAATTACTTTAGTACCGAAGGAGCCTACCAAGAGTCTCCTAATACCAATACAAATGGAGAATTTTTAACAAGTGTATTTGTCAATAAACTTAACTTTGATGGCATCAGATCTTGGGGGACTTACTTTGACAGAACATTAAGAACTATCGAAGTATTTGAAAATGATATCTATCTCATACAAGTTCATGGTTCATCTTCAGAAAGCGTAGCTACAGAAGGGGTTTTTATTGATGAACCTGTGAATATGAACGGTAATGTTGGCTTACTTGGCAGACTAAGTAGTGATGGCTCAGAATTGTTATGGAGAACCTATCTTTTTAACAACCTTTTTAAACCTGGCTTACATATAGATAATGGAAGAATAGTAAATATCAACTCCGACGGCAACATCTGGCTTTTTGGGCAAACTGATAGCTCAACAAGTGTGGCTACAGACGATGCTTACCAAACCGAGAAAAACATGGCTAATGCCAATAATAAAGATTCTTACCATTTGTTGTTAGCCAATGACGGTAGCACAGTATTGTACTCAAGCTACTACGGCTTTGAAGGTGATGATGCTTCTATAGCTATTTTTCCGGCTGAGAATGGTTATTACTCTGTAGAGCAAACCAGTGGCAACTCTGATGCTGAGAATTTTATTACACAAGGCAATCTGCTTGAACCAGACGAAGAAGGCAGTTCAACTTATGGTGGCTTGGTATATACTTACTTCAGCACCGAACCTGTGAGCAGCGGCACTTTTGACAAAAAGAAAATCAGTATTTATCCTAACCCTGCCGAGAATGTTTTGCACCTCACCGGCGAAATAGATGATTTTACAGAGGTTAACATTTACAACATGCAAGGGCAACAGGTTTTTCAACAACCCATTAATGCCCGCGAAATAGTTTCGGTAGATATTGCTTCTATCGCTTCGGGCGTGTATTTGCTAACCATCTCTAATCAAAACAACAAACAGACTTATCGGGTGGTGAAAAAGTAATTATATTTGACTAAAAGCCTATTCAAATTGGTTAAAAAAATGTACTTGTAAAAGTTCTCATTTCGTATTATCTTTGCGTCTTCATTACAGCGCTATATGAGTAAATTATTGATTGTCGGCACAGTCGCATTTGACGCCATCGAAACCCCTTTCGGAAAAACAGACAAAATATTGGGCGGAGCAGCCACCTACATCGGCCTGTCTGCAGCTCATTTTAATGTTCAATCAGCAATAGTATCGGTGGTTGGAGGCGATTTTCCGAACACCTATCTAAATTTATTAACCGATAAAAACATCGATATTTCGGGTATAGAAAAAATCGAATCGGGCAAAACTTTTTTCTGGAGCGGACGTTACCACAACGACCTCAACACGCGAGATACGCTAGATACACAACTCAACGTATTGGCAGATTTTAACCCTGTAGTTCCCGACAATTTTAAAGATGCCTCTGTGGTTATGCTCGGTAATTTGCATCCAAATATACAAATCAGCGTGTTGAACCAAATGACAAAAAAACCAGATTTGGTAGTATTAGACACCATGAATTTTTGGATGGATTGTGCCTTGGACGAACTCAAGCAAGTAATGCAGCGCATAGACGTAATTACCATCAATGACGAAGAGGCTCGTCAGCTATCAGGCGAATATTCGCTGGTAAAAGCTGCCGAGGTTATTCACCAAATGGGACCACAATATATCGTTATCAAAAAAGGTGAGCATGGCGCGCTATTATTTCACGACAACAACGTGTTTTTTGCCCCAGCTTTGCCGCTAAAAGAAGTTTTTGACCCTACGGGAGCCGGAGACACTTTTGCAGGCGGATTTGCCGGATATATGACGCAACAAGGCAAAGTCTCGTTCGAACAAATGAAAAACGCTGTCATTTATGGTTCAAACATGGCGTCTTTTTGCGTAGAGCAATTTGGCACACAACGCATGGAGCAACTCACAAAAAAAGAGGTCGATGCGCGGCTACAGCAATTTAAACAACTCACACAGTTTGACATAGAATTAGCAGAATAAGTATGCAAAAGCCTCATTACGGGGCTTTTTTTGGTTTATCAACAACACAACAAACTCAACAAACACCACACCATGAGCGACGCAATTAAACACGAATGCGGTATTGCCTTTCTAAGGCTCAAAAAACCACTATCTTTCTACAAAGAAAAATACGGAACCAGCTTTTACGCCATTCAAAAAATGTATTTATTACTAGAAAAACAACACAATCGCGGACAAGATGGTGCTGGCCTTGCTAGTATAAAATTAGATATGGCTCCTGGCGAACGATACATCAGTCGTGTACGCTCCAATCAGCCACAGCCAATACAAGATATTTTTACACAAATCAACGGTCGTATCAACGAACAGCTCGAAGCAAAACCAGCGTTGATAGACGATGTAGAGGCACAAAAAAGAGAACTCCCTTACTTGGGCGAAGTTTTTCTCGGACACGTGCGCTATGGTACTTTTGGTAAAAATAATATCGAAAGCGTACACCCATTTTTGCGTCAAAACAATTGGATGCACCGCAACCTTATTGTAGCCGGAAACTTTAATCTCACCAACGTAAAAGAGCTTTTTGCAGATTTGGTTCGTCTTGGGCAACACCCCAAAGAGATGGCCGATACGGTAACGGTAATGGAAAAAATTGGTCATTTTCTCGATGATGAAGTGGAGAATTTGTACTACGAATTGCGCGACAAAGAAGGATTGTCAAAAAAAGAAGCTTCGCCAGTAATCGGCGAACGCCTAGATATTGCACGTATTTTGCGTAGAGCTTCCAAAAACTGGGATGGCGGGTTTGCCATGGCCGGGATGATCGGGCACGGCGACGCCTTTGTATTGCGCGACCCTGCTGGTATTCGCCCTGCTTTTTACTACGATGATGAAGAGCTTACTGTGGTTGCCTCAGAACGCCCCGTAATACAAACAGCGCTAAATGTGCCTTTTGGCGAAATCAAAGAGCTAGACCCGGGCAAGGCAATTATCATCAAAAAAGACGGACAAGTATCCTTCGAACAAATATTAGAACCTCTGGCACGCAAGGCTTGTTCTTTTGAACGCATTTACTTTTCGCGTGGCAACGATGCCTCGATCTATACCGAGCGTAAGCAATTGGGTAAAACCATGATGCCAATGATTTTGGACGAACTCAATGAAGATGTAGAAAACGCTGTTTTTTCATACATCCCTAACACTGCCGAAGTATCATTTTTTGGGATGATGGAAGGCGCACAAGAGTTTTTGAACAAGAAAAAAACGCAGCGTATTTTGGCAGAAAAAGACAATTTGAGCAGCGAAAAAATCAACGAAATATTAGCCAAAACCATCCGTACAGAAAAAATTACTATCAAAGATGCAAAACTGCGCACGTTTATCACAGACGATAGTAGCCGTGACGATATGGTAGAGCATGTATATGATGTAACTTATGGCGTGGTAAAACCTACCGATAGCCTTGTGGTGATAGACGATAGTATCGTGCGTGGAACAACTTTGAAAAAATCGATTGTAAAAATGCTCGATCGCCTCAATCCGAAAAAAATAGTGGTGGTCTCTTCTGCGCCGCAAATTCGTTACCCTGATTGTTATGGTATCGACATGGCAAAAATGGAAACGCTCATCGCTTTTAACGCTACTTTAGAACTGCTCAAAGAGCGCAATATGTATCATTTGATAGACGAAATTTATGCCAAATGTAAAGCGGAAGAAAACCTGCCAGACCAAGAGGCAACCAACCACGTCAAAGAGATGTATGCGCCTTTTACCCCAGAAGAAATTTCGGACAAAATCTCTGAAATGTTACATCCAGATACTGTAAAAGCCGACCTGAAAATAATTTTCCAAACCATCGAAAACCTTCATGCTTCTTGCCCTGATAACCTCGGTGATTGGTATTTTACTGGCGATTACCCAACAGCTGGCGGTAACCGCGTAGTCAATCGTGCTTTCATGAATTTTTACGAAGGCAAAAACGACAGAGCTTACTAATAATCAACAATTTACACAAAAGGACAACAACAAATTGTCCTTTTGTTTTTATAAGAATAATTTTAAAAACTACTAAGATTTTTTACAAAAAAGCAAAATATCAACTGATAGACTAACTATTTTTTAAAATTTCTTATATTTGTACATCATTCAAAAAAACAAACAAATGAACAAAAAAGCACTATTGGCATCTGTGTTTGCGGTCGTTACTTTGAGCGCTTGCAAAAACAGCGACAAAGCGGAAGAAACGCACGGAATAAACCTTGAGTACATGGATAATTCTGTCAACCCAGGTGATGACTTTTTTAGATATGTGAATGGAAAATGGTTTGACAAAGCAGAAATCCCAGCAGATAGAACCCGTTGGGGAAGTTTTGACGAATTGAGAAAAAACACTGACGAAGATGTATTAAAAATCGTCAAAGAAGCTATCGAATCTGGCGAATATAGCCAAGACGAAAGTATAGATCAGGCCAAAGCATTGAACGTTTACCAAACGTATTTGGATTACGAAACCCGTAATAAATTAGGCATCTCACCTATCGAAAGTAAATTAGCCGAAATCAACCAAGCAAGCAATGCTAAGGATATTAACGATTTGATTGTTAAGTATTTGCCAGAAGGCGGTTTGGGCTTTTTCTCTATCTATGTATATGCCGATGCCATGGATTCGAACAAAAATACCATCTACATCAGCCCAGGCAGCATCGGATTGCCAGACAGAGATTATTATGTTTCTGACGATGCAGACTCTGCCGAAAAAAGAGAGTTGTATGTAGCGCATATCGCCAAAATGCTTGCCTTTACTGGTCTTGACGAGGCAACTGCTGCAAAACAAGCAAAAGACATCATGGCGATAGAAACTGCCATGGCCGAGCCTCGCTTGGACCGTGTAGAACGTCGTGACAGAAGAAAAACTTACAACCCAATGAGTGTAAGCGAATTACAAAAACTTACGCCAGCCGTTGATTGGGCAAATACTTTAGAAAAAATCGGTTTGAAAAATGTTGAGGAAGTGGTTGTTGCCATGCCTAAATACATGACCGCCATGAACCAAATGTTGCAAAACCTAGACATGGATGCACTCAAAGCTTACATGAACTGGACGTTGATAAACCAAACATCTGATGTATTATCAGAAGAAATCGAAACTGCCAACTGGGAGTTTTACAGCAAGGCCTTGTCGGGTGCAACTGAGCAAAGACCGGCAGAAGAACGCGCATTGCAAGTAGTAAATGGTGCCGTTGGCGAAGCTTTGGGTAAATTGTATGTGGCAGAAAAATTTCCGCCAGAGGCCAAAGAAAAAGCCAAAGAAATGATCGATTATGTATTAGAATCTTTTGGTAACCGCATCAAAAACTTACCTTGGATGGAAGACAAAACCAAAGAAGGTGCGTTGGAAAAATTAAACAAATTTACCGTAAAAATTGGTTATCCAGACAAGTGGAAAGACTACAGCGATTTGAGCATCAAAAGCAAAGAAAACGGTAACTATTACGAGAATATGATGAGCGTAAAACGTTGGAGTTTTGCCGAAAACATTGCCGATTACGGAAAACCTGTAGACAAAACCCGTTGGGGAATGTCGCCACAAACGGTGAATGCTTACTTTAACCCAACGAATAACGAAATTGTATTTCCGGCTGCTATTTTGCAACCTCCGTTTTACGATTACAAGGCTGATATGGCTGTAAACTTTGGCGGAATTGGCGCAGTTATCGGACAC
>JBFHGP010000059.1:0-13582 GCA_041583035.1 Flavobacterium sp. | reverse complement strand
TGGGCATCGCCGTGGCTGTTACTCTATTTTTTGTACTAGATTGGTCAGAAAAATATTACCTGATGGCAGCAGCGATATTTTTGACTACTTTCATTGCAACACTCTCATTATTAAGCTATAAAAAGAAAAAATTCGCTTTTAGAAAACACGATGCTTTGTACAAAAAAGGATTGTTGTATAAATCTGTAAACATTATCCCTTACATTCGTTTGCAGCACGTGGTCATCAAACAAGGCTGGTACGCCAAACGCTTGGGGTTGGCAGCTCTAGAATTGCACACCGCAGCGAGTGATAGCGTAGATGTAACTATCCCTGGATTGACGCTAGAAGAAGCCGAAAGATGGAAAACTTTTTTGTTGAATCGCATACAAGAATTGGAAGATGAAGCAGAAGCCTAATTATAATTTTTCTGTCCCCAATAAGCTTGAGCGAAAAGCCCTTTGGTTGGTTTTAGCCAAGGCTTCATGGGCTATTTTTCGTGGTTTTTGGCCTGTTTTGGCCATATTTGCTTTTCGTGGTTTCCCGACCGATTCTACATGGATTTATGTTGGTGCATTGGCGATACTTTTGTTGACTTTTGGAAAATTGTTTATCAATTATTTTTATTATACTTACCAAGTGATTGGTGACGAATTGGTTATTCAAAAAGGATGGCTCAACAAGTCGAAAACGGTTGTGAAATTAGACAAAATTCATGAAGTAAACCTCAATCAGCAATTGATTCACAAAATCATCGGTTTATATTTAATCAAAGTAGATACCGCCGGAAGCGCCGATACAGAAATCACCATCAATGGCGTAGATTATCACAAAGCACTAGCTTTCAAAGAAGTAATCACAAAAAACAAAACTCAAGTGGTTACTGAAACAGACGAAGTAATTGCTGAGCCAACAAATGATGTCACACCAGATGATGATGAAAAAATTGTTATTAGTCTCAAGAGTTTAATCAAAATTGGGCTTACACGTAACTACCTACAAACCATAGGTTTACTTATTGCTTTTTCGTTTCAAATTATCGAACAAGCCAAAGATTTGTTTTATAACGAAGAAGACGACTATGGATTTTTAAACAATATTTTTGATTCTTTTTCGCCTGAGCAATTTATCGGAATTATTGGCTTGATGTTACTTTTTGGCTTGATTATTTTTGTGGTGATATTCAATCTTGTACGCACCTTGCTAAGTTATTACAATTACCAAATTACCATCAAAGACAAAAACCTGACGGTCTCTTATGGGCTTACCGATTCGCACATTATTGCCGTACCGTCCAAAAAAGTACAATTATTTGAATTTCAGCAAAATTACTTTCAAAAATGGATGAATCTATTCGAAATAAAAATTCAACAAGTAGAATCGTCTGAAAAAAATAAAAAGAAAAAAGGACTGATAGTACCTGGTGCAAATCGGGCAGAATTAAACAAAATTTTTAGTGTAATTTTCCAAAAAACGATAAGCGCTCCGGCAGATTACATTCAACCACATCCGCGCATACTTTTACTGAAATTTTTCTGGTTGTGTATCCCAGCCGCCATCGCCTTGGGCGTGTTATATTTCACCGATTTTATCAATTATGCTTGGACGATTTTGCCTTTTTTTGCGTTTTTCTACTTTTTGATTTACCGTAGTTATGTAAACGAAAAGCTATTTATCCAAGACGATTTTATCATTCTCAAAAAAGGCGTTTGGGACATCAAAACAACTTATTTACAAATCAATAAAGCACAACAAATCAAACTTCGTCAAAGTTATTTTCAGGAAGGACGACAGTTGGGCACACTCAGCATTTATACCGCTGGCGGAGCCATCACCTTGTTTTACTACGATTACAAAAAATTGAGTAAATTAAGTAACGATTGGTTGTATCAAATAGAAAAAAATAAATATCCGTGGATGTAATTATCCATAAAAATAAATAGTTTATGAAAAAATGGATTAAGGCTGCCCGTTTGCGCACGCTTCCGTTATCAATATCTGGTATTTTTGTAGGCAGTGCTTCTGCATATAGCCAATACCAAACCCAAGACAATTATTATCCTATCGTTATTTTGTGCTTACTGACCACTTTATTTTTTCAGGTTTTGTCTAATTATGCCAATGATTATGGTGATGCGGTAAAAGGCACAGACAACGACCATCGTGTGGGACCAAAAAGAGCCGTGCAAAGTGGCGAAATCACCAAAAATCAAATGAAAAACGCCATCATCATCACCTCTGCCCTATCACTAATTAGTGCTGTGGCGGTAATTTACCTCTCTTTTGGCAGTGATAATTTTTGGGCTGCCCTAGCCTATCTTGGCTTGGCATTGGCAAGTATTGGTGCGGCAATCAAATATACCGTTGGGCAATCAGCTTACGGATACCGAGGCTTGGGCGATGTTTTTGTATTTATCTTTTTTGGGCTAGTCAGCACTTTGGGTACTTACTATTTATTTGGCCATCATTTGGATTGGCGCATGATTTTTCCCGCCGCCGGCATAGGCTTACTTAGTATGGCTGTGCTCAACATGAACAATATGCGCGATGTCGAAAACGATACTGTGATGGGCAAAAATACCATCGTGGTAAAAATGGGTTTCCAGAAAGCCAAACAATACCATTTTTGGTTAATTTTGACGGCTACCATCGCTTTTAATACTTACACGATGAATATTTTTACCAAATGGTATCAATTTATTTACTTACTTGCCTTTATACCTCTACTCAAAAATCTGAGCATTGTCAGTAAAAGTCAAAACCCAAAAACGCTAGATCCTGAGCTAAAACGTTTGTCATTAAGTACATTTTTTATATCTTTATTGCTTGCAATAGCATTAATTTTAAACGATTATATTTTATGAAAATAACTTATCTCGGCCATGCCTCATTGGCAATTGAAATCAACGAAAAAAACTTAATTGTAGACCCATTTATTTCAGCAAACGAATTAGCCAAACACATAGATATCAACAATTTAAAAGCAGATTATATTCTGATTACCCATGCACATGGCGATCATATTTTGGATGTAGAAACCATTGCCAAAAATACTGGTGCAACCATTGTTTCGAATGCCGAAATTGCAGGTTATTACGAAGCCAAAGGTTTTACCACACATCCTATGAATCACGGTGGTAGCTGGACTTTCGATTTTGGGTACCTCAAATATGTGAACGCTATCCATTCGAGCAGTTTTCCGGACGGCACCTATGGTGGTCAGCCAGGAGGTTTTGTACTCGAAGCCGACAACAAAAACATCTATATCGCTGGCGACACAGCACTGACTTACGACATGAAACTCATCCCGATGCGCCATCAATTAGATTTGGCTATTTTGCCCATTGGCGACAACTTTACCATGGATGTAGACGATGCTACTGTAGCAGCCGAGTTTCTTGAAGTAAACACTGTACTAGGCTACCATTATGACACTTTTGGCTACATCAAAATTGATCATGAAGTGGCAAAACAAAAATTCAAAAACAAAACTAAAGAGTTAATTTTGTTACCGATAGGAGGTTCTATGGAAATATAAAATCAAGAGTTACCTAAAAAATTATAAACTTGTTTCAACTCCTTAAAGGTGCTGAGACAAGTTTAGAATAACCTAAACTAAATAGCTTTTTTGCTACCTATTACTTAAAGTAATTCGGCTCTGACTTTCTTTATTCCCATAAAGAGCATTGGTTACATCAGTATGTTTGTAAATATCAACGCTTTCGATATCATTGGGGTTTAACGCACGAAACGTTTCTTCACTTACCCTAACACCGTCTACGATATAAGTAAACTCTTGGTTGCGGGTTAAGATTTCTACGTCTTTTAAAATGGTTTCAGGAGTTCTCTCAGAGGAATTATAACGTTTTGAAAAATCAATCCAAATAAGTGAAGTACTTAATAAAGAAACTTCCGTATTTGGATATATTTTATTTGTTACATACTCAGAACTTGTTTTATCTGCAATCGTATCTTCAACCACTACAAGTTCTGCAATAATTTTTTCTATTTCTTTTTTTGGTTCAGTTTTTTTCTTTTTCACATAAGATGATGCAAACAGTTTTTCTTTTTTTGGTTTGTTGTTCAAAACCGTTTTTTCTTCTTGTTTATTTTCTTGTTTTAATTTTTTATCTTTCACTACTCTTTCAGGATTTGGCAACACTTCTTCTGTTGCTGACTGATTGACAAATTGCATCCCTACCGAAAACATAATCAACAAAGCGATTATGATACCAGAATATTTCCAAAATCGACCTGATTTATCTTTATTTTTCATGACTTATTGATTTTCAACTTTATTTTGTCATCTAATATAGTGTTTTTAAAGCAAACTTCTAAGAGACTATTTTTTTATTTTTTATCACCATCTCAAAAATATTTTCTCTTTATGTAGAAATTTAAGTATTTTTGTTGTTTCAATCAAATCATGTTTATATGAAACCCGACTTATTTCAGGCTCCTGATTATTATCAACTAGACGATTTACTTACTGAAGAACATAAATTGGTAAGAGATGCTGCCCGCGCATGGGTCAAAAGAGAAGTTTCTCCAATTATCGAAGAATATGCCCAAAAAGCTGAATTTCCGAACCAACTGATAAAAGGTTTGGGCGAGATTGGCGGTTTTGGCCCATATATCCCTGTAGAGTACGGCGGTGCTGGTCTAGACCAAATTTCGTACGGACTCATCATGCAAGAGATCGAGCGTGGTGACTCTGGTGTGCGCTCTACCTCATCGGTACAATCATCATTGGTCATGTACCCTATCTGGAAATATGGTAACGAAGAACAACGCAAAAAATATTTACCAAAATTAGCCACTGGCGAAATGATGGGATGTTTTGGGTTGACAGAGCCTGATCATGGTTCGAATCCGGGCGGAATGGTGACCAACTACAAAGACATGGGCGATCATTATTTGCTGAACGGTGCTAAAATGTGGATATCTAACGCCCCGTTTGCCGACATTGCTGTGGTATGGGCAAAAAATGAAGAAGGACGCATCCACGGACTCATTGTTGAACGTGGTATGGAAGGTTTTTCTACTCCCGAAACACACAACAAATGGTCTTTGCGCGCTTCTGCTACGGGCGAGTTGATTTTTGACAACGTCAAAGTACCAAAAGAAAACTTATTGCCCAACAAATCTGGTTTGGGTGCGCCGCTAGGTTGCTTAGACTCGGCTCGCTACGGTATCGCTTGGGGAGCAATTGGAGCAGCGATGGACTGTTATGACACTGCTTTGCGCTATTCTAAAGAGCGTATCCAGTTTGACAAACCTATCGGTGCGACACAACTACAGCAAAAAAAATTAGCCGAAATGATTACCGAGATTACCAAAGCACAATTGCTTACTTGGCGTTTGGGCGTTTTGAGAAACGAAGGCAGAGCTACATCGGCACAAATATCGATGGCGAAACGCAACAATGTAGATATGGCTTTGAAAATCACTAGAGAAGCTAGACAGATGCTTGGCGGAATGGGGATTACTGGCGAATATTCTATCATGCGTCACATGATGAACCTCGAATCGGTAATTACTTATGAAGGTACACACGACATTCACTTGTTGATTACAGGAATGGACGTTACTGGTTTTCCGGCATTCAAATAAAGTCAATCCAGTCATCATAAAAAACTCCCGACAGCTAGGCTATCGGGAGTTTTATTTTACTATAAACCAATCAATTACAAATCATTGAGCATTTTATTGATTTCGTCTAAGTTTGGTGTCAAAACCACTTCGATACGTCTGTTTTTTGCTTTACCTTCAGCTGAAGTATTTGAAGCAATCGGTGCAAATTGACTACGCCCTGCAGCAGTCAAATTTTTGCGTACAATATTGGCGTTTTCTTCCAATATATTGACAATTGCCGTAGCACGTTTGGTTGACAAATCCCAGTTGTTGTTGATGCCTCCGCCAAGGTTACCGGTAATTCTGTCTGAATCGGTATGACCTTCAATCAAGATAGCAATATCAGGATTTTGTGCCAACACTTTTCCGAGTTCTTCAACTGCTTCGCGACCTTGTGAGCTCACCGTCCAACTACCTGATGGGAACAACAATTTGTTTTCCATCGATACATAGACTTTGCCATCTTTTTGCTCAACAGTAAGTCCTTTACCTTCAAAAGAATAAAGTGCATCAGACAACGACTCTTTGAGTTTGGTCAAACTCTGGTTCATGGCATTAAGTTTACCTTCTAACTCATCCACACGCTGGGTACGTTCATCCAAAGTACTTTTGAGGTGATTGAGACGCTCAATCTCTGACTGAATAGCTTCGGCACTTGTGTTTTCTAAATCTTTGTAATTTT
Source organism: Flavobacterium sp. (assembly GCA_041583035.1). GTDB lineage: Bacteria > Bacteroidota > Bacteroidia > Flavobacteriales > Flavobacteriaceae > Flavobacterium. Next base: position 7,287 of record JBFHGP010000059.1, on the reverse strand, counting down.
TTTCTAGCTGTTTGTATTTGTTTTGCAAATCGTCGCGCTCTTTGGTCAACTGGCTATTGAGTTGTCGCAAATCTGAAGATGCGTTTTCCAAATCGCTATTACGAGCTGCCAATTGGTCGTATTCGCTCTGAATAAGATCCATCTGGTTGTTACATTTTTCGTATTTATCATTGAGTTCGTTATACAAACGTCGGCTTACACACGAAGACATCGTGGTAACTATCAATCCGGCAACTATTACTTTCTTAATCATATTTATGGTGTGTTAATTTTTAAATCTAATCCTATCGGGCAATGGTCTGAGTGTTTGGCTTCGGGCAAAATATACGCCCGCTCGATTTGGTCACTGAGCGACTGTTGAGCGAGTAAATAATCGATGCGCCACCCTTTGTTATTGTTACGGGCATTGGCACGATAGCTCCACCAACTGTACTGGTCGGGCTGGGTGTTGAACATCCTGAAAGTATCGGCAAAACCATCTTTCATAAAAGCATCTAACCACGCACGTTCTTCAGGTAAAAAACCCGAAACTTTAGCGTTGCGAACAGGGTCGTGAATATCTATGGCTTGATGACAGATATTGTAATCACCTCCAATGATTAAATTCGGAATTTCGGTAGCAAGTGCATTGGCATATTCTCTAAAATCATCCATGTATTTGAACTTATAGTCCAATCTATCGGTGTTGGTACCCGATGGCAAATACAACGACATCACAGAAAAACCTTCAAAATCTGCACGAATATTACGTCCTTCAAAATCCATATAATCTATTCCGGTCCCGAAAACCACATTTTTGGGTTCGGTTTTAGACAAAATCGCCACTCCGCTATATCCTTTTTTTTGCGCAGGATAATAATATTGGTAGGCATACCCCGCAGCTTTGATTTCGTCTATCGGAATTTGGTCTTCGGTTGCTTTGATTTCTTGCAAGCAAATAATATCCGGATTAGCGGCTTGCAACCACTCCAACAACCCTTTACGGATGGCTGCTCGAATACCATTTACATTGTACGATAGTATTTTCATAGTTTGGTATTAAGCTTCAAAAATAATCAAAAATATAGCAAAACAGAAAATTTTGAGGTAAACATTATGTCTTTCAAAAATAAAAAATCGCTGGCTAAAGTATTTATTTGATATATTTGTCTATTAAATCACATCCGATGCCAATAATAACATCAAAACAATTAGCCGATGTGACCAAACTTCATCGCTTGGGCCCGATAGGACTTTTTATCAGCCAATCATTAATCAAACTGATGGGGATAGACGAGGCTAACAAAATATATGACAAACACAAACATCTGGAGGGAATCGAATTTTTGGATGCCATTATCAAAGAGTTTGGTTTTGTTTACGAAATAGATCCAGAAGAACTGAAAAGGCTACCCAAACAAGGGGCATATATTACCATATCTAATCATCCGTTAGGTGCTGCCGATGGTATTATTTTACTCAAGATGATGCTCGAGCAAAATTTGGATTATAAAATTATGGCCAATTTTTTGTTGCAAATGATTGAGCCTTTAAAACCTTTTGTAGTACCTGTAAACCCGTTTGAGAATCGCAAAGAAGCCAAATCGAGCGTTGGCGGTATCAAAGAGGCGTTGGCACATGTAAAATCGGGCAAGCCATTAGGTATTTTTCCGGCTGGCGAAGTTTCTAACGTCAAATGTGACCATACACACGTAGACAGACCATGGCAAGAGGTGGCGCTAAAAGTAATTCGCAAATCGCAAGTACCGGTTATTCCTATATATTTTCATGCCAAAAACAGTAAAGCGTTTTACAGTTTGTCTAAACTCAACCCTACTTTACAAACTGCCAAATTGCCTTCAGAAATGCTGAGTCAACACAAACGAAACATTCGTATCCGTATAGGTCGCCCAATATCTGTAGATGAGCAAAACGAACACGGTAATAGTATAGAAGAATATGGTAGTTTTTTACGTCACAAAACCTACTTGCTCGCCAATGCAATACAAACTAACGAAAAGCGTTTTATCAAAATGCCATCGTTCAAACTACCTGCACCACCGCCAAAAAAAATAGCCAGCCCGGTAACACAAGAAATGCTCGAAAAAGAGATCACTCATTTGAGAGAAAATACAGATTGTAGATTGTTACAAAGTAAAAACTACGAGGTGTTTTTGACACAGTCAGATAAAATCCCGAATGTTTTACAAGAAATTGGTAGATTGCGCGAAATCACTTTTAGAGCAGTTGGCGAAGGTACCAATCAAGCGATTGATTTAGACAAATATGACCACCACTATTTTCACATGTTTTTGTGGGATGACGATACCAAAAAAATTGCTGGTGCTTACCGCATGGGATTGGGACATCAGTTGTTTGAAAAAATGGGTATAGAAGGTTTTTATCTACACGAATTGTTTAGTTTTGAGCCCGAATTGTACACCATGATGAAAAACTCTATCGAGATGGGCAGAGCTTTTATCATCGACGAATATCAACAAAAACCTATGCCGTTATTTTTGCTTTGGAAAGGAATTGTACATACGACCTTGCGCTACCCTGAGCACAAATATCTTATTGGCGGAGTGAGCATTAGCAATCAATTTTCTGATTTTTCAAAATCATTGATGATAGAATTCATGATGTCGCATTATTACGACCCTTATGTAGCACAGTATGTATCGCCCCGAAAAGAATATAAAGTAAAACTCAAAGACGCTGACAAAGATTTTATTTTTAACGAAACCGAAGCCGACCTGAACAAATTTGACCGTTTGATTGATGAAGTCGAACCCGGGAGTTTGCGATTGCCTGTATTGATTAAAAAATATATCAAACAAAATGCCCGCATGGTGGCCTTCAATGTAGACCCACTGTTTAACAATGCTGTAGATGGTTTGATGTATATTCGCATTGCTGATTTGCCCGAAAGCACAGTAAAACCTGTGATGGAAGAATTTCAGTTAGAACTCGAAAAAAGAATTGCAGAGCAAAGAGAGAACAACTTAGGCAGCGACAAGGTTTAACGCTTTTTTGTGAAAACCAGAGGCAAAATGTATCAAAACTTTGCTATCTTTGTCTAAAACATTTAAGAAATGACAGTATATACAGCAGATTTTTTTGGCTTTATCCGCACACTATTTATCATCGTGTTGTTTTACTATTTATTCAAGTATGCTTTTCGTTTACTTACTCCGATTTTGGTGAATAAACTGGCCAAAAAAGCACAAGAAAACTTTAGACAACAACAGCAAAATTATTATCAACAATATCAAAACCAAAATCAACAAAATAATACACAACAAAACAATACTTCACAGTCTAAGCAAGAACTAAGAGAGAAGAAAAAAGTAGGCGAATATATTGATTTTGAAGAAATTGACTAACACAAAAAGCTATCATTTACCGATAGCTTTTTTTTTGGTCATTACTTTATTGTATAGCCAAGCATTTATTTTTACTTTAGCAGAATAAATGTATCTACATGAATTCTTTAAAACGTTTTATTCCGCATCTATTGGCATTGATAGGTTTTATCATCATTGCTTTGGCTTATTTTTACCCAGTGCTTTCTGGCAAAGAAATGTTGCAATCAGACATTGTGCAATACACGGGCATGGCCAAATCACAAATTGATTATAGAGCAAGCCACGATGACGAAGCTTATTGGACCAACGCAGCTTTTGGCGGCATGCCCACTTATCAATTGGGAGCAAAATATCCGCACAATTATGTAAAAAGCTTAGATCACCTGATAAGGTTTTTACCGCGCCCCGCCGATTATTTATTATTATATTTTATAGGTTTTTATCTTTTGCTAATTAGCTTTAGAACAAAGCCCCTACTCGCCTTTTTTGGCGCATTAGCCTTTGGGTTTTCTACCTATTTGATTATCATTATTGGCGCAGGTCACAACGCCAAAGCCCATGCAATCGCTTATATGCCCATGGTAATTGCCGGAGTTTTTATGGTTTTCCGGAAAAAATATTTATTAGGAGGATTAGTTACTATGGTTGCTGCAGCGCTCGAAATCAGTACCAACCACTTTCAGATGACTTATTATTTGTTGTTATTTTTGGTTTTGATTACCATTTACTACAGTTTTTATTATTTCAAAAAGAAAGATTTTTCACATTTATTAAAGTCATTGGGGATATTTACCGTTGGCGCGATTTTGGCCATCGGTGCCAATGCGACCAACCTTTTGGCGACACAAGAATACGCCCAACACAGTAGTCGCAGCAAAAGCGAACTGACTATCAACCCAGATGGATCGCCCAAAAACACTGACAACGCCATGTCTCGCGAATACATCACAGAGTATAGTTATGGTATCTTTGAAACATTCAATTTACTGGTCCCAAGACTTACTGGCGGCGGAAATACTGAAGATTTCGGAAAAAACTCGGCCACAGAAAAAGCCCTGGTAAGCATCGGTGTACCACAACCGCAAGCCAAAGAATTTGCCCAACAAGCGCCTAGTTATTGGGGAGACCAGCCCATAGTAGCCGCGCCAGCGTATATTGGAGCTGTCGTGATTTTCTTGTTTGTATTGGCATTATTTGCTGATAACCGCAAGCAAAAATACATTTTTGCACTTGGCGCACTCATAGCAATTTTGCTCTCTTGGGGTAAACATTTTTTCTTGACCGATTGGCTCATCGACTTTTTCCCGTTGTATGACAAGTTTAGAGCGGTTTCTTCCATCCAAGTAATTGCAGAAATTTGTTTTCCATTGTTAGCGATTTTAGGTTTGACTGTATTTTTTAAACAACCGAAAGAAACTCAACAAAACGCTATCAAATATTCCGGAATCGTTGTTGTAGGAGTGTTGATACTACTCGGTATTTCGGGCACCATGCTTAGTTTTGAAACCGCAAAAGATGCACAACTCAGCCAAATGTACTTCGGGCAGGTAATTCCGCCATTTTTAGAAGCCCTTCAGTCTGACCGTCAATCGATGTATTACAACGATATTTTGCGCTCCGGTTTTTTTGTCATCGCAGCAATTGTGGTGCTGTATCTACACATCAACAAAAAATTAAAACCCAATTGGAGCGTTGTTGCCATTGGTGCATTGTTGGTGATAGACTTGGTCGGAATTGACCTCAATTATGTAAACAAAGACAACTTTGTGAATGCACAGCAAGTAAAACAACCATTTGCCCCTACCCCTGCCGATCAAGAAATTTTGAAAGACACCAGCAATTACCGTGTGTTTGAAATGCAAGGTGGATTTGCTAGCGCGCGTGCCTCGTATTTTCATCAATCATTGGGCGGATACCATGCAGCAAAACCCAAAAAAGTACAAGAATTATACGATTATTTATTGGCAGAGAAAAACTTTGAGGTTTTCAATATGTTTAATGTCAAATATTTTATTGCAAACGATCCAAATACTGGACAGCAGATTGCAGTACCCAATCAGCAAGCCAACGGAAATGCGTGGTTTGTTTCAGACATTGTCAACGCAAATTCTGCCGACGAAGCCATTGCAAAATTAAAAACCGTCGATACCAAAAAAACTGCTATCATCAATAAAGAAACAATTGACAATCAAAAAATTAAAAGTCATTATGTAGTAGATAGTTTGGCTAATATTCAACTAATTAGCTATACTCCTCACAAAGTGGTGTACCAAAGTAATAATACCGAAGATGGATTGGCTGTGTTTTCTGAAAATTACTACCCACACGGTTGGTCAGCAACTATCGACGGAAAAGAACAAACTATTTTTGAGGTAGATTATACCCTTCGCGGACTAAAAGTACCTAGCGGTAATCACAAAATTGTTTTTAAATTTGATCCAGAAGTAATCCAAAAAGGCGGTAATATCGCATTAATTAGCTCTATTTTGATAGGGCTCATCTTCTTGATTGTTATTGGTATCAATCTAAAAAACAATAAAGAAAAACAGACAGAATAATAGATTGATAGGCAACTGGTATGCGAAAAAAAGTATTGATAATCACCTATTATTGGCCACCGGCAGGAGGGCCAGGTGTACAACGATGGTTAAAATTTGTCAAATATTTGCCCGAATTTGATATCGATCCAATAGTTTATATTCCGCAAAACGCCAATTACCCAATCATTGACGAGGCACTCACGGCAGAAGTTCATCCGCAGGCAACAATCATCTCACAACCTATTAGCGAACCTTATAAGTTTGCCAAATATTTAGGTAAAAAATCGACACAAAATATAAGTTCGGGCATCATACCAGAAGACAAAAAACAAAGTTGGAAAGAGCAATTGATGTTGTTTGTACGTGGCAATTTTTTTATTCCGGATGCTCGTGTAGGCTGGGTAAAACCCTCTGTCGACTATTTGTCTGACTATGTACAAAAACATCAGATAAACACCGTTATCACAACTGGCCCGCCGCATAGTGTACACTTGATTGGCTTACAATTACAAGCCAAATTTGGTCTGCGTTGGATGGCAGATTTTAGAGATCCTTGGACGACAATCGGTTATCACAAAAAGCTAAAATTGACGCAACGGGCAAAACAAAAACATCAAAAATTAGAACACGAGGTACTCACAAATGCAAACGAAATATTGGTTACGAGTCCGTCAACAAAAGGAGAGTTTTCTCGACTCACCAAACAACCAATACACGTAATTACCAATGGTTATGATGTCGAAAATGTGTCAAAAAAAGCATTGGATGAAAAATTTTCGTTGGCACATATTGGCTCACTTTTGTCTGATCGTAACCCACGAGTTTTATGGAAAGCCTTGTCTGAATTAATCAAAGAAGATGATAATTTTGCACGAGATTTTGAACTCAAATTGATTGGCAAAACAAGTGAGCACATCTTGGATACTCTGGCAGAATTTAAGTTAGATAAATATGTCAAAAACTTAGGTTATGTCGCACATCAAGATGCAATTGTCGCGCAGCGCAGTGCACAAATATTACTGTTGATAGAAATTGATTCAGAAGAAACCCAAGTAATTATCCCAGGTAAATTATTTGAATACATGGCCGCAGAACGCCCGATACTTGCTATAGGGCCATCGCAAAGTGATGTGGAAAAAATCGTGAAACAAACCAATACTGGCGAGTATTTTGGTTACGACCAGAAAGAAGAAATCTATCAAAGTATCAAAAAAATGTATGCGGAATATCAACAAGGCAAATTAAAATCTTACGGAATTGGATTACAATACTTTAGCCGAAAAAAATTGACTGAAAAACTAGCTCAATTATTACACCAAAACTCTGCAAAAAAATAGGCGACTAAACAAGATGTCTAATCGCCTATCAAAAACTACATTAACTACTACTTTTATAAAACT
>JBFHGP010000058.1:0-13767 GCA_041583035.1 Flavobacterium sp. | reverse complement strand
GCTCTTCCTTGCTCTACTTCTTGAACAACTTGAAGTTTTAAAGACATTGAATAGTCCTTCTGGGTGCGCTTTACATAGCGACTTCCTTGATAGTTTTCCATAACGATAAAATTTGTGTATCGCTATTTCAGGACAAGACATACTGATACAAAAAAAGCATTGTGAGTTTCACAATGCTTTTTTATTTCCAACAGATTTTTAGAAATTTCGCAAAAAAAACCGCCTAACATAAAATATTAGGCGGCTTGCATATCAATTGATTTGGTTTCCTTCTTTATCCAAGAAGTGATATTCTAAATAAGTATAAGCATCTCTCGGGATGATTTTTACCCATCTTTTGTACTTGAACAACCATTTTAACCTTACGGATACAATCCCCTTGGTCAAAAATGCTGCGACAAACGGATGAGCGTTTAAAACCACATCTTTTTGTGATTTAATAATGTTTTCTAGATCAGCTGTTATTTTATCAACCACAACAATAGGGGCTTCTATTTCACCATTTTCGTTATTAGGGTCTTCTTCTCTTGTTTTGATTGATACTTCAGGTCTGACTCTTTGTCTAGTAATTTGTATTAAACCAAATTTGCTAGGGGGCAAGATTTTGTGTTTAGCTTTGTCGTCATTCATCTCCTCTTTCAAAAAATCAAACAGCTTTTTGCGATGTTCGGCAGTTCGCATATCGATAAAATCGACTACGATAATGCCTCCCATATCTCTAAGTCTCAATTGTCTAGCCACTTCTGCAGCCGCAATCATGTTTACTTCTAGCGCTGTATCTTCTTGTGAGGTAGCTTTGTTAGAACGATTTCCGCTATTGACGTCTACTACATGCAGAGCCTCGGTATGTTCGATTACCAAGTAAGCTCCTTTGCTCATAGACACGGTTTTTCCAAACGATGTTTTTATTTGTCGTTCGATATTGTATTTTTCGAACAACGGCAAACTTTTGTTGTTGTACAACTTGACGATGGAAGATTTTGAAGGGGCTATCTCTTGCAGATATTCCTTCGTTTCGTAATACAAGTCTTTATCATCTATATAAATGCCTGTAAAACTGTCATCAAATAAATCTCTTAATATGCTTGAGGTTTTTCCGACCTCGCCCAAGACCTTTGATGGGTGATGCGCTTTACTTAATCTTTTGCACATGGTTAACCATCGGTTAAACAATTGTGCTAAGTCTTTTTCTAACTCTGATACTTGTTTGCCTTCGGCCACGGTACGTACGATTACACCAAAACCTTCTGGTTTGATGGCATGTACGAGTTTTTTGAGTCGTGACTTTTCGTCTTTAGAACGAATTTTTTGAGAAATCGAGATACGGTCAGAGAACGGAACCAAAACCAAATATCGGCCAGCAATCGACAGCTCTGAGCTCATTCGAGGGCCTTTGGTAGATATAGGTTCTTTTACTACTTGTACCAAAATAGATTGATTGGCACTCAACACTTCTGTGATAGCGCCTCCTTTGTCTATTTGTGGTTCAAATTTAAAGTTTTTTAGTGAAAAATCTTTTAGCTTACCCGAGGTTGCTCCTTTGGTAAACTTCATTAACGACTTGAGGTTGGCCCCCAAATCATGATAATGTAAAAAGCCATCTTTTTCATGACCAGCATTAATAAAAGCAGCGTTTAAACCCTGCACTGGCTTTCTGATTTTGGAGATAAATATATCGCCTACTTCAAAACTTTTTGTATTAATGTTTTCTCTGTGTAGTTCTACTAATTTCCCGTCTTTCAACAAGGCAAAATCTACGGTATCTGAGCTAGATCTGATAACTAACTCTTTGTTCACACTGTAAATTTTTATCCTTTACTCTCTTCTTAATTAAAGAGAAAGGTATTAAACAATTAAATTACAGGTATATATTAATTTTACCCGAACGTTTGATAAATCAAACTTATTTCAAAGAACTTTAAAAAAGTTGAAAAAGTAGTTGTTACACTACTTTTTCTTCTTGTGACGGTTTGCTCTCGCTCTTTTTTTGCGTTTATGCGTAGCTACCTTATGTCTTTTTCTCTTTTTACCACTTGGCATAGTCTAAATTTTTATGTTAATAATTCGTTTATTTTACTTTATTCTTATCTTTTACAGACTCAACAAATACTTTTGCAGGCTTAAAAGCAGGGATATTGTGTGCAGGTATTTTGATGGTTGTGTTTTTAGAGATGTTTCTTCCGGTTTTCTCTGCGCGAGTTTTAACGATAAAACTCCCAAAGCCTCTTAGGTAAACATTCTCTCCTGTTTCTAGCGAGACTTTCACCTCGTCCATAAAAGTCTCTACCGCTGCTTGCACGTCTCCTTTCGGTAGCCCTAATTTATCTGAAATTTTGGTTACGATATCTGCTTTAGTCATGTTTTTATATTTTATTAATTTTAATTTAACTTGTAGTTTTAAAGCGAGTGCAAATATATTAATTTAAATTCTAAAAAATCAACTCATTAAGCCTAATTTTATATCAAAATTTAATTTTAACTTCGCACCATAAATAATCTTCATGCACAGTTTTAGTCAAAAGTTGATCAATTGGTACGCAACCCACCAGCGTGATTTGCCCTGGCGATCTACCGATAACGCCTACAAAATATGGCTTTCTGAGATTATTTTACAGCAAACAAGAGTACAGCAAGGCTTGCCCTATTATCAAAAATTTGTAAGTCATTTTTCTACTCTCAAAGATTTGGCAAATGCCCCTGAAGATTTGGTCATGAAATTGTGGGAGGGTCTAGGATACTATTCTCGTGCACGCAATATGCATTATACTGCGCAATATATTGTACGTGAACTCGATGGAAAGTTTCCTGATAATTATAAAGATTTGCTACAGCTCAAAGGCGTAGGCAAATATACCGCCGCCGCCATTGCATCATTTGCTTATAAAGAGCCCGTGGCTGTTGTTGATGGCAATGTTTACCGAGTATTGTCGAGAGTTTTTGGTATTACTGATGATATCAGTCAATCATCTACTCAAAAAACCTTTCAATCATTAGCTAATGATTTGATTTTGAAGCAAAAACCTGATGTTTTTAACCAAGCTATCATGGACTTTGGTGCATTGGTTTGTAAACCCAAACAGCCCTTATGTGATGGTTGCGTGATGGAAGAAAATTGTTTTGCATTTAGAAACAATCAAATCGATCAATTGCCTGTAAAATCAAAAAAAATATCAGTAAAAAAGAGGTATTTCCACTTTGTTTTGATTGAAGATCAGCATCAAAAGATACAAATAGAACAACGCTTGGCTAGTGATATCTGGCAAAATCTGTACCAATTGCCATTGATAGAAACTGCGCAAAAATCATCAAATCAATTGATTATACAAAAAATCAATCAATTAAATTATAATATTCATCAACTACAAGAACTACACCACTACGCTACCAAACACCTGCTTACTCATCAGCAATTACACATTCGTTTTTTTAAAGCAAAAGCCCGTGAGTTACCTAACGGAGTTACCATAAAGGCTATTAAAAATCATGCTTTTCCGAAGCCTATAAAGAAATTTTTATCGAAATATTATTCGCAATCCTAAAGTTTTTTTTTATATTTGATTTTAGAATAATGTAACTATGTTAGGCACTTTAAACAAAGTAATATTGATTGGTCACTTGGGTGACGAGGTAAAAATGCACTATTTTGAAGGAGGCAATTGCATCGGTCGTTTTTCTATTGCGACCAACGAGACTTATATCAACAAAACCACTGGCGAAAAAGTAACTTCGACCGAGTGGCATAATATTGTGGTGCGTAACAAAGCTGCAGAACTTTGCGAAAAATATTTATCTAAAGGAGATAAAATTTATATCGAAGGAAAAATCAGGACACGACATTGGCAAACTGAGGATGGTGTCACCAAGCACACTACCGAAATCCAAGCTACTGAGTTTATATTTTTGTCGTTAAAAAAGGATAATAACCCGACCGAAAAAAGACATACGGTAGACGATAACGACACCTTTGATATCCCAAAAATCAAAGATATCGATGCAAACAACGATATTCCTTTCTAAAAATAATTGACAACTAAATTTATTCAATTTGGATCCCGAACCCAGTAAACACCTACTTTTTTTATTTCACGAATATGGCCTAATTACCGCCGTTTTGCTGCTACTCATCTCGCTATTGCTAGTGATGTTGTACTCTGCAGCAGAGGTCGCTTATTTTTCAATTTCAAAATCTGATTACCAAGAAATAGACAGCTTTGAATGGGTCAAAAAATCATTGCACAAAATCATGGCGTACCCCGTGCGCTTACAATCTACCATTACCACAGGTATATTGTTAGGAAAAATTTTGTTTTTTCTTGCCTTGACATTGATTAAACTTTTGTGGCTAGACCTCTTATTTATACCTAGTGTTAGCTGGGCTATATACTTAGCTGTTGGCGTTTTTGTATTGGTATGTTTTGGCGAATTGGTTTCTCGATTTTACGCCTACGAAAAAAACGAAGTTTTTATCACCAAATCTATACGATTTATACAATTTTCTAATGTTATTTTTGCGCCAATCACTTATCCATTCAGGAAAGTTGGTCAGTGGCTAAAGGTCAGTTTTGACGAAGAAGAAAACGATTTTACAGTCGAAGAACTCTCTCAAGCGCTCGAAATGACCGATTATAGCCATACCTCGCTCGAAGAACAAAAAATACTAGAAGGTATTGCTAATTTTGGCTCTACTGAGGCGTATCAAGTGATGACACCACGCATCGATGTGTTTGCTCTTGAACAAGGCGAACTTTTTCACGAAATATTACCAAAAATCATTGAGCAAGGCTATTCTAGGATTCCGGTTTATGATGAAAATATCGACCAGATAATCGGCGTATTGTTTGTCAAAGACCTAATACCGTATATCGACAAAAAAGTATTTGCCTGGAAATCAGTTATCCGTGAAGCGTATTTTATCCCAGAAAGCAAAAAATTAGACGACTTATTGATTGATTTTCAATCGTCAAAAAAACACTTGGCTGTTGTGGTTAATGAATTTGGTGACACCTCTGGTATCATCACACTCGAAGATGTGTTGGAAGAAATTGTTGGAGAGATAGCTGATGAATTTGACGAAGAAGAAATCGAATATACCCAAATTAACAAAAACGAATATATATTTGATGGTAAAATTTCGCTCAAAGATTTTTATCGGGTAATTGATGCCGAAGAAGATATTTTTGAAAACAATCGCAACGAAGCTGAAAGTTTGGCCGGATTTTTAATCGAACTCAAAGACGAATTTCCGGATATTGGCGAAACCATAGAATTTGATAACTACCAATTTGTGGTAACCGAATCTGACAACAGAAAAATTTCTAAAATCAAAGTAATTATAAATCAAGCAGCAAATAATGATGAAAACAACGAGTAAAATTATAACTTTTTCGTTTATCACAGCCATGTTGGGCGCATGCCACAGCGAAGTAAAACCCAAACCCGACGCTTATTTGCGACTGAGTTATCCATCGGCAAAGTACCAAAACGTAAGTGCTCCTTGTGCTTTTACGTTCGAAAAAAACCAAGCTGCGCAGATAACCAATACCAGAGATTGTAGTTTTCAGGTAGATTACCCAGAGATGAAAGCAAAAATATTTGTTGATTATGAATCTGTAAGTAAAAACAACCTCACACGATTGCTCAAAGATGCACAAAAACTAACCTTTGAACATACTGTAAAAGCCGAACAAATAAAAGAAAACCTCATTATCGACCCCGAAAAAAAGGTGTATGGTATGTTTTATGAATTGATTGGTAACTCGGCAACTAATGTACAATTTTATGCCACCGATAGTACTAACCATTTTATTGTAGGTTCGTTATATTTTTATGCCAAACCCAATTTTGACTCTATCATTCCGGCTGCTCATTACATCAAAAATGATATGCTCAAAATGGTCGAAACGATGGAATGGACAGATGTAAAGTAAAAAAAGACAGCTTTTTGGGCTGTCTTTTTAGTTTAGTAATTTTCTGACATTTCAATTTCCATCCCAGTTTCTGGGTCAGATATTTTAGCTGACATATGGGTGATGGTAAAATTGTCATCCTCCACCTCTTCTTTGAGTGACTTTAGGTCATTGAAAAGCGTCTCTACTGTATCAAAATTTTCTGCATAAGCGTCTTTTTGATTCTTTTGCAACATTTCTTTACGCTTTTCTGCTGCTTCTTTTTTATGTTGTTCTAATTTTTTTATCTCTTTTTGCTTGTTTTGCACCACTTCTTTACGCTTTTCTGCTGCTTCTCTTTTATATTGTTCTAATTTTTTTATCTCTTTTTCTCTGCTTTTTTCCATGTCACTTTGATAAGTAATACTGTTTTTTGCTTTTGTAGTAACAAGCACTACGCCATTTTTCCCTTTTTCGCCATAAGGCTCGACCAACTTTCCTGGATTGAGTAAAATTATTTTTGCTATGGTATTTGGGTCAACTTTTTTAAACTCTGCATAAGAAACCTGTTCGCCATCAAACAAAATTAACTGATTATCGCCATTGCTGATGTCTATGCCTGCCGCAGGGTTGTGAATTATGGTTTTATCTTTTGTAATCGTCGATGTAGACATAGAAGTATTATTCTCGCCAATATACACATAGCCAGCAAAATTTTCCAAATCAGTATCTACAATATAATAGTAAACTCCGTTATCTAGCTCATTCAAAGCTTTTTTCACGTTTGCTTGTTTGCTTTTGGTTCTGTACATTGGTTTTCCATGACGGTCATACACCATCAGTTCTTTAAAACCATCGGCTTGTACCATTTTTGCTATTTTCTCCACTCGTTTTGTATCGCTTGTGTCAACTGTGGTAGATTTTTTTGTAGATTTTTCTATTACTGTATCTACTTGTATTTGATATTCAATATTTTGTGTAGACATATACACTTTTTTGATTTCGCCATTTACAAATTCTGGGTACAAGTAAGTGATGGTTGTGTGGTCAAAATTTGCCAATTGTTCTTTGGTTTGCAATACATCGTCAATCACAATGTCGTAACGTTTACAAACTTCGTCAAAAACTTGTCTATCTTTTTTAATTTTTGCCGCACTAAAGTCAAAAACTGTGGTTTCCGGTTTGGTTTGTACAGGAGCTTCTTCTGTAATTGTTTGTATTTGCGCAACGGTTTCTACCTGAAAAAAGGCAAAAAATGCTACCAAAGCAGGAGCGGTCAGTAAAAATTTCATTTTTTTCATAGGATTAGATTTTTGTGTATTTAATTGAATAATTCTGTTCTTTAATTCGCTGGTATTAAAAGAGTTGATGATTTTTTTGTCAGATGTATTTTGCACACTGAGCAAAGATTTTTGATAGCTAATAGGTTCAAAATCAACAATCATTTGCTGATCGACAATATATTCGAGATTGGTGTTGATGTCTTTTTGCAAAAATTTTATCAGTGGATTGAACCAAAACAAAGCCGAAACAACCTCTATCAATATCAAATCTAGAGTGTGTTTTTGCTGAAGATGAATGTTTTCGTGTGCCAATAAAATAGATAATTCTGTAGAAGACAATTTATTTTCTGGTATAACAATCCATCGAAAAAACGAATAAACTTGTGTAGAATTTGTAGCAATTTTTATTTTGTTATTATCGTCAAAACTGGGTAAACTTTTGATATGCGTAATCAACCTAATCACCTGAAAAACACTTTTCAATAAACACAAAACACTAATTATCAATATTATAAACAAAAAAACACTTTGCCAATCGATAGTGTTTGTAACTTCACTCACTTGTGATTGTATCGGCAAAAAATCGTCTGTAACCTCTAGCTGAGTAGGCGTAATTTTTTGTTCAATAATAACCGTTTGAGTGTAATTAACCAACGGAAAAATCATTGAAAACATTATGCCTGCAACAAAATACCATCTCAACGAGGTGTAGAAAGTTTCTTTACGGAGAAAAACTCTGTAAAACAACCAAAAAAACACCAACAAAAAGTTAGCTTTTAGTATATAATCTATCCAATTATCCATTTATTTGCTATTGTTATTTTCTATAATTTTTATCAACTCTGCCCTATCTTCGTCTGACAATTTTTCTTCTTTCACGAAGTAATTGACCAAATTTGAAACCGAGTTTCCAAAGTAATTTTTGATGGATTGGCTTACAAAACTTTCGCGGTAATCTTCGAGACTAACCACAGGGTAATATTGGTGAGATTTGCCGTAACTTTTGTGTTTGACAAACCCTTTCTCTTCCAAAATTCGGATAGTTGTAGAGAGTGTATTGTAATGTGGTTTGGGCTCTGGCATCAATTCGCGTACATCATTCACAAATCCTTTTTGCAGTTTCCATAAAATTTGCATTATTTGTTCTTCTTTGTTGGTCAGTTTTTCCATCATCATGATTATTTAAAGCAAACGTATAACTAATTTTTTAGTTATCAAACTAATTTTTTAGTTACTCAACTATTAAACTCGTTTTGTACATCGTATAAATAATCCATATTGTGCTGAAAACCAGATATATAAATACATATAAAAAAGGTATTTATATGTTTAAAATTTGTTTTACGACATTAATCATGAATATTTGTAGTTTGCACAAGGTTTGCTATATTTGGTAAAATAATAGACAACGTACATACAATGACACTAAAAAAAATATTTAGTTATATTTTCATCGGATTATCGATTCTATTGACATTTGTAATAATTGGTAAATTCGAAACATTGATTAGTGCTGTGGTAAATATTTTTAAATTGATTAGTGGACAGTTGAATAGCTATCAAGCCGGACAGGTTATGGGCGAATTTATTTATTGGTTTTTCCATGTTTCAATAGCAATTTTTCTATGGATTATCGGTAAACGGTGGATGAAGAGAAAAAATCAAAATAGTTAGAACTACCCCAGCCTACTGAAAATATGTAACCCATGCCAAAAATCAAACTTAAAACAGAAAATAAATTATAAAACTTACTATTTACAATCCAAAACTTAAAATTAATGAAACCAACTCTCCTACTTTTATGCCTTATATTTTTTAGCTGCAACACCGTGCAAAAAAACGCAGATAACATAAAACCTGTTCAATCATTAAACGAAAACAACAAAAAACAAGTGCTCAACTTTGGTACTTTTCACTTTGGCTACACACCCGATAAAAACAAAACGGAATTTGATGAAAATAGTGAAAAATCTCAACAAGAAATCAGAGAAATTTCTAAAATGATTGCCAAATTTAAACCTACAATTATTTGTATCGAAAACCTGCCTCAGTACAATGACGAAATCAACAAAGCTTACCAAGAGTTTTTAAACAATCCAGAGCAATTAAACTCTAACTATGGTGAGAGTAGTATGATAGGTTTTGACGTAGGCAGACTAAGTGGTGTAACAAAAATATACGGTATCGACAACCATATGGGCTACAATTACAGCGTTGGTGATTTTATCGAAAACAGCCCCGAACATACCAATTCTATCGACCCAAAAACCTACTTACAACTTACCAATGAGCCTTTCAAAGATTATCCTGAGTTGGCCAAACGCGAAGCGAATTATGACAACTTGTCTTTACTCGAAAAATTGAAGTTGATAAACGAACCTTTACACCTCGATTACTCAATCAATACCAATGCTGACAAACTACTTTATGTGGGTATAGACGACGGATTTGAAGGAGCTGACAATGCTGCTTTGTTCTACCACCGAAATATGAAAATATATTCAAATCTCAACAGGATTCCGATGACAAAAGATGATAGAGTTTTTATTTTGATGGGTGCAGCGCACACGGCCTTTCTTAGAGAGTTTATCCGCAGAAGCCCTAAGTTTGAAATGGTCAATACATTAGATTATTTGCAGAAATAAATTGTTAAATACTATAAATTGAAACTATGAGGCTTTCTTTTTACATTTATCTATTACTGCCGATTTTATTCTTTTCTTGTAAACCTAATACAGAAAAATATTTAGGTTTGGAGAATATCATATATTAAACTATTTCACAAACTTCTTAAAAAAATACAGCACCAATAAAAACTGTGCATAACCATACACTGCATCTTCGATAGGAATGGTAAACATCCGAATACCCAAAAAATCACCTGGGTTGTAATTCACAATCGGACTATCGATAAAACTACCGGTAAGCACTCCATTCACCGGAAAAAATCCGAGCATGAGTAGCGTAAAAACTGCCGATGCTTTAGTTATCCATTTGGCTTTGACCACAAAGTGCAAAAAAAGTAAAGTTGCTACAGTAACTATAGCGGTGACCAAGGTGTAAATTTTGTCTGTATGCAACAACCCCACTACTGATAGCGTAATTACACTCACAAAAACGAGCAAAGTGTTAAAAGCACTCAAAAAGTCCCATTTATAATATTTATCAATCGTATAATAAGTAAAAATACACGAAAAAGGAATAAAAAAGAAAAACAGAATTTCTTCGAGTGGCAGGCCTGCAATCACCAATCCGAGGGTGTAATTGGTATCAAACCACCAAACGCCCCTGTCAGTAAACCAAATATCCCAAGCAATAAAGGGCACAGCCACCACAAAGGCAGCTTTGAGAAAGCTAACAAACTGCTTGTCAAACCGTATGCGCGGGTCAAAAGAGGCTATAAAACAAACGATTACGGTAAAAAATAATATCAGTGAGTAGGTAAATGACATATTTAGCGTTGGTTAAAATACATTCTAAAATATTTGAGCGGCACGTACAAAAAGCCAAAACATTCGCCATCTTCTTTACCCAAATGTTTATGATGTTGCTTATGTGCTCTGCGCAAGGCTAAAAAATAAGGATTTTGGGTGCGTTTAAAAACTTTTAATCGTTGGTGAATAAAAATATCATGAACAAAAAAATATGCCATTCCGTACAACATTATACCTAGTCCGATAAAAAAACTATAATCAAAGCCTTTTTCTGCCCCAAAATACATCAAGGCAATCGTAGGCAAGGCAAAAATCACAAAAAAATAGTCGTTTTTTTCGAGCGCACCTTCGTTGCTATGATCGTGATGGTCTTTGTGCAAATACCACAAAAATCCGTGCATAACATATTTGTGGATGACCCAAGTAGCGGCTTCCATCAACAAAAATGTAGCTATGGTGATGATAATATTCATTTATTTGGTTGAATTAAATTTTTCTTCTAATATTCGAAAGCGGTAATCAAAAATATAATTTAATTTTTTCTTGACCATCAATCGATGAGCCAGCGTACCAAGAAAACCCAATGGCAGCTCGTAATCTACGGTGTCTTTCATCAAAACACCTTTTTCATTCGGAATAAATTCGTGGTAATGATGCCAATATTTATAAGGACCTTTTGACTGAAAATCGATAAAACTCTTATGTTTATCTACTTGAGTGATGACGGTTTGCCATCGCATCGGGATGTTGAACAAAGGCGAAATCGTGTAATCAATCTTCATTCCTTCATAAATCTCTGCACCTACATCTTTGGTCAGCACCTTAAAACCCATGTCTTTTGGCGTAATTTTAGCCAAATTGCCAGGTGCCGAAAAAAACTCCCAAGCGGTGATAATGTCGCAAGACAACTGTTGTTCTCTGTATAATTGATAACGCATCTGTTATATTTTTTGGTCAATAGTTTACAAAATCGCAGCTTTGTAACGCACATAGCTTTTGAAAGCTACAAAGGCTTTTTGCGGATTAGACACTCTGATGCGGTGTAGCAGTATATCGCTAGATGATTTTCTTCTGATTTTTCTAAACAAAGATACATAATATTTGTAGGCTAGATACACACCAAATTTGGCCGAATTGGGCAACATTTTTATACCTATCAAAGCTTCTTTAAATTCTTCTGCGATTTCTTTTTCTATCTGGTCTTTTACCTGGTTATCAAATATTTTCATGTCAACATTCGGAAAATAAGTACGTCCCAAATCTTGGTAATCATCTTTGAGGTCTCTCAAAAAATTAATTTTTTGAAAAGCCGAACCGAGTTTTTTAGCATAAGGCTTTAGTTGTTCGTATTTTTCTCTGTCACCATCGGTAAAAACTTGCAAACACATGAGTCCGACCACCTCTGCAGAGCCATAAATATATTCGTCATACAAATCAGAGTTGTACTCTATTTGTTCCAAATCCATCTCCATGCTATGTAAAAATTGGTCAATCAATGATTTATCGATAGCATATTGATGCACTGTTGCCTGAAAAGACTGTAATATCGGATTCAGCGAAATTTTTTCTTGCAAGGCAATATCTGTTTCTTCTTTCAAGCGATTGAGTAGCGTTTTTTTGTCATAATCGTGAAAACTATCTACGATTTCGTCAGCCAATCGCACATAGCCATAAATAGCATAAATCGCAGGCCTGATAGATGGTTTTAGCGCCAAAATACCTAGCGAAAAACTAGTGCTATACTTTTGCGTAGTGATTTTGCTCACCGAATAAGAAAGTTCGTCAAATAGCTTTTTCATGTTGTTTAGGGTTTGAGTTTTGTGATTTGTTGTGCAACAATTTTTCCAGAAATAATCGATGGCGGCACTCCTGGCCCCGGCACGGTAAGCTGGCCGGTATAAAAAAGGTTGTTTAGTTGTTTATTTTTCATTTTAGGCTTTAGCACCGCAGTTTGTTTCAGGGTATTGGCTAGGCCATACGCATTGCCGCCATAGGCATTGTAATCATTGATAAAATCGCTAACGCAGTAGCTTCTTTTATATTCGATTTTGGATGCCAGATCAACTATTCCGGTATGTTTTTCTATTCTGTTAAGCATTTTTGCCAGATATTTTTCTCTCGTTTTTTCATCGTCTGGTATCCCGATGGCCAAAGGCATCAACAAAAACAAATTTTCTTTGCCTTTTGGAGCTACATGACCATCTGTTTTGGACGGGCAACAGCTGTAAAACAAGGGTTTATCTGGCCATTTTTTGTTTCTGTAAATACAATCGATATGTTCATCGAGATTGTTTTCAAAAAACAAAGTATGGTGTTTGAGTCGAGGTATTTTTTGGTCAATACCAAGGTAAAAAATTAGGCTAGATGGTGCGAATGTGCGCGTTTCCCAATATTTTTCTGAATAATTTCTGTACTTTTCATCCAACAATTGTTCTGAATGATGATAGTCAGAAGAGGCAATACATACATCAAAATCTATTTTTTTTCCATTGATAACTAGTGATTTTGCATTTTTACCTTCAACTATTATTTGGTCAACTTGTTGGTTAAAATGAAAAGTTGCACCTTGTTTTTCAGCCACTTTTTTCATTGCCAAAACCAACTGGTAAAACCCTCCCATCGGATAATAAGTGCCCATCGCATATCCGCCATAATTCATCAAACTATACATGGCTGGGATGTCTTTAGGGGATGCACCTAGAAAAATCACCGGAAACTCCATCAGGGTTCTTAGCTTATCATCCTTAAAATATTTTTGCACATAAGCTCTAAAATTAGTCAACAAGTCTAATTTGAGTGCGCTTTTGGCAATTTTTGGCGAAGCAAATTCTAGCCAACTGTGTGAGGGTTTGGTCACAAATTCTTTCATGCCCACCCGATATTTGTATTGGGCTGCTTGCATAAATTTTTCTAATTGCGTAGCAGCTCCTTTTTCTATTTGCTCAAAACATTGTTTGAGGGCTTCATAATCGCGCGGAACATCTATTTTTTGTTGCTCAAAAATCATTTCGAATTGCGGATTGAGCGAAATCAATTCAAAAAAATCGGCAGTTTTGTGACCAAAATCCGCAAAAAAATCTTCCATCACATCGGGCATCCAGTACCAGCTAGGTCCCATGTCAAATACAAAACCTTGCGCAGTAGAAAACTGCCTTGCCCTCCCTC
>JBFHGP010000057.1:0-13789 GCA_041583035.1 Flavobacterium sp. | reverse complement strand
ATAAAAATTCCGGTTGTCAGTAAAAGACCAAAACAAGGACTTTCAATCGTTATTGTTGGGATAGAAGGAAAACTGGAAGAATTCCCAAAAGAACTTCAGTCAATTTCTGCTATCTTGCGGAGGTGCTGCTACAAATATAATTTTTTCTTTTTTAACTGGATGATTCAAAGCTAATTTTCTCGCATGCAGATGAATACCTCCGTCTGGATTACTACGGTCAAAGCCATATTTGAGATCGCCTTTGATAGGACAACCGATAGCTGATAGCTGCGCCCTGATTTGATGGTGCCTGCCTGTGTGCAAATCTATTGACAGCAAAAAATAACGATTCATGGTTTGTGCCAAATGGTAAGACAAACTTGCTTTTTTGCTCTCCGGAATTTCTTTGTCGTAAGCACGCGAAATGTTTTTTTTCGGAAACCTTTTCAGGTAATGAACCAACGTATTTTTAGGTAGTTCTGGGCTATTTTTTACAATCGCCCAATACTGTTTTTCGGTTTGTCTGTCTTTGAACGCTTGGGTAAGCCTACTCAGCGCTTTAGAAGTTTTGGCAAACAAAACCACCCCACTTGTAGGGCGGTCTAATCGGTGTACTACGCCCAGAAAAACTGCTCCAGGCTTGTTGTATTTTTCTTTGATGTACTCTTTGACTACTTCGCTCAGCGGTTTGTCGCCAGTTTGGTCGCCTTGTACAATATCTCCTACCCTTTTATTGATGGCAATCAGGTGATTATCTTCGTAAATAATCTGCAAATTGTCTTTGGTAGAATAGGTTTTCATCGCTTGGCTAGCTATTTTTTAGGTTGATTAATTCTTGATCAGTCAAAAAACGCCATTGTCCACGGCTGATGCCCCACTTGGTTAGCCCTGCAAACATCACACGGTCGAGTTTTACCACATTGTAGCCTAATGATTCGAATAGTTTTCTGACCACCTTGATATTGGATGTTTTTACTTCGATACCTACTTCGGTTTTTGGCTTATTCTCTACATATTCAACTTTCTCCACATATACTTTGTTGTCTTCTACTTTTACGCCGTTTCTGATTTTTTCTAAATCTTCTTTTTTACAATTTTTATCAAGCGAAACCTGATAAATTTTTGATGAACGCTGTGCCGAATTCAAAAATTTCTGAATCAAATCTTGGTCGTTGGTAAAAAGTAACAAGCCTAAAGTGGTTTTGTCCATAAAACCGATTGGTTTGAGCTCAGAAGTCGATGCATTTCTGATCAAATCATACACATTATTTTGTGCAGAAGATGTCGAAAATCCTTTAGGTTTATTCAACAATACATATACTTTTTTCTCAGGTAAAATGGTTGCGCCGTCAAACTGAACAACATCTTTGGGCTGTACGCGATAGCCCATTTCGGTAATTACTTTTCCGTTGACCGACACATTCCCTGTACGGATGTACAAATCAGCATCACGACGTGAGCACATCCCAGAGTTTGCAATGTATTTGTTTAATCGCATCCCTCTATCGTCATTGGCCGTATTCGGTTTTTCGTTTCTTTTTTGGGGATTATTTTTCTTAAAACCTCCTTTATTGAAGTTCTTTTTCCCAGATCTGTCGTTGCTCATAATCTTACTTTTTTGCAAAGATACATTATTATTAGGTATGATTGAATGCTATTTTTTTACTACTTTTACCTTAGAATATTTAAAATTGTTATGAAAAGAGTTTTTAATCTAATCTTATTTCAAGGAATCTTAAGTTTGATTTCGGGTGTATTGTTCTCCCAAATGTCATTCATCGGGCGCTTGGGCATCAGTGTTTCGCATCAAGAATATACTTTGCTAAAAACTTGGTGGAAAGCTGCATTGGTGGTTTTTGCTATTCAATTATTTTTGATTATTGTTTTGGGCATCAACAGAAAGCTCAACAATTTCAAAAGTTTTTTGATTGTCGATTTGGTTTTTATCATCATCGGACTTCTTGGGCTGGGTTATACTTATTGGGATTTTACCGAGACTAGCCACAAATACATGAATGCTAATTTTCACTGGGGCGGATACTTGGTTTGGATAGGTTGGTTTATCACTTGCTTTTATTTTTTGTTTTTCGGATTCAAATCCAAAGAGAAAATTATAACATCGCCACCAACCAAAGTGTCTCCTTTGAACGACAACACTATGGATGTAAGTGTAAAAAACGAAAATATAGAAAAATCGAATGACGACAAACCTACGTCGCCACTTAAATAGCGTGTTGTTGTAGCAACTCTTTACCGTGAACAATCACTTTTGGGTCAATCAAAGCAATAGAAAGTACGCCAAGCACAATAATTAATTTGAGAAAATTGTGAATGTTTCTATATGATTTTGTTTGCTTTGTTGTCCACAACCAACCGATGAGCAAAATCGCAGCCAACACCGATAAATAAAAGTAACACGACATATACCCCAACTGATAATCTCTGACCAAAATATACGCAGGTAAAAAACTCAACAACACCAAAATGGTAAAAATACTTTTGGATGTTTTTACGCCATACTTTACAGCAATGGTCTGATAATTATTGGCCAAATCGCCTTTTAGGTTTTCCAAATCTTTAACCATTTCGCGAATCATCAACAACAAAAACAAAAAAGCGCCGTGCAAAAAGATAGCTAAACTGTAGTTTTGAAAATACAACAAAATAGCAAAAAACGGCACCATCACGAGCAAAGTAGCAATAATATTGCCTACAATCGTATATTTTTTGAGTTTATGTGAATAAAACCAAAGGGCAAAAATATAGAGCGAAAAAAACAATGCCGCGCGCCACGAAACCACCCAAGCGAGGCAAACGCTCAAAAAATTCATGAAAAAATAAATACGGAATTGTGTGGTGCGACTCACCAATCTGTCGAGCACAGACTTGTTTGGACGATTGATTAAATCTTTTTCAGAATCATAAAAATTATTGATTAAATAACCCGAAGCAATCGCCAACGAGGTACTGATTACCAACAGAAACAATCGCCAATCGAGCACTACATCTAGCGCTCTTTTGTCATCGGCAAAAATAAAAATGGATGCTAAGTATTGTGCCACCACTACTACCGCGATGTTGTAGCCACGCACCACAGAAAAAATACTGAATGTTTTGAGTAAAAAACGTTGGTTTTTGCGTGAAAACATAAATTTATGGTAGGCTTTATAAACGGTACACGACTTCTATTTTATAATCTTTCAAAGCAGCCTGAGCCTTTTCAAAATCTGGTGCAAAGCCTAAGATATAGCCGCCACCGCCAGAGCCACAAAGCTTGAGGTAATAATCGTTGGTTTCGATTCCGTTTTGCCAAACTTGATGAAATTTTTCAGGAATCATCGGTTTGAAGTGGTTAAAAACCAATTTTGACAATTGTTTGGTGTCCGAAAATAATTTTTTGAAATTTCCGCCCAAAAAACTATCAATACATGCGTTGGTGTATTGATTAAACTCCGACTTCATCATATTTCTGAAGCCTTCGTTTTTGAGATTTTCCATAAACATGGTCACCATCGGCGCGGTTTCGCCCACTATTTCAGAATCTATCAAAAACACAGCTCCCTTACTTTCTGATTGTTGAGAAGGTATCCCAGTTGGCTCAATATTGTCTTTAGAGTTGATCAAAATCGGCAAACTTAGATAGCTGTTTAAAGGGTCGAGCCCTGAACTTGTGCCATGAAAAAACGACTCCATCTTACCAAAAATATTTTTGAGTTCGAGTAATTTCTCTCTAGTCAAATTTTCTAAAACTGTAATTTTATCCAAAGCATATTGGTCATAAATCGCGGCGACCAAAGCCCCGCTACTGCCTACTCCGTAACCTTGCGGAATGCTAGAATCGAAGTACATACCGTGTGCAATATCATCATTCAAAGCATCAATATCAAAGTTTACCAACGCTGGGTTTTCTGATTGCATTTTTTGCAAATAAGCTGAGAATTTTTGTAAACTTTCGTTTGATTTTTTGGCTTGTTCAGTCCCCGAATTACTTTTTTTGAGTGCTCCTTTGTAGAAGTTGTACGGAATCGACAATCCACGAGAATCTTTGATGATTCCGTACTCACCGAACAATAATATTTTTGAATAAAACAATGGACCTTTCATCTTTTAGAATCATTTGATTAACAAATATAATCATTTTTTGGCTATAATCATCTATTTGTCTTCTTGTTTAGTTTTTTTTACAATGATTATTCTTTTGGGCTTATCTGCAGCTGTGCTTGAATTTTTCTTGTCAAACATCAATTCGGCCACTTTTTTCTTGTCTTCTTTTTCTCTTTTGAGATCAAACATCGTCCCAAAAACACGGTCCCAAAAAGTATTGCTCACCCCAAAACCCAATTCTTCATCTTTGTAATGATGCAAATGATGATTGCGCCAAAGCGGTTTCAGAAACTTGAATGGTGGCGCAATGGCGTGTATGAGATAATGCATAGATGCATACAACAAATAACCCAGCATAAATCCTGGAAAAAATGCATAAGCATAGGTATTCATCATCAAAAACATTACTCCAAAAATAAGACTAGCTAATATAAGACTGGGCACCGGCGGCATGAATAATCGCTGCTTGTCTCGCGGGTAATGATGATGGTTGCCGTGCATGACGTAAGCTATGCGTTGCAACTTCGGGTTTTCGCTAATCATGTGAAAAACATACCGATGAGCGAGGTATTCAAACAATGTCCAAAAAAATATTGCACCAAAGAACAAAACTACTATAGTGGTTACAGTCATTTGGGTTTTGATAAAAGCAAGGTAAATCATATAAGACAGTATCGGAATATACATCCCCCAAATCACCGCCGGATGTCCTTTGGTGAGCATTTCGAGATATGGATTTTTGAACAACCTTGCCTGACCGCTATTTTCTACTTTATTTACTTTCATATTTAATTTTACCAACGAATGATTGCGCTACCCCAAGTGAATCCGCTACCAAATGCAGCCAAAACTACCAAATCGCCATCTTTGATTTTGCCTTGCTCCCATGCTTCTGTGAGCGCAATAGGCACCGAGGCTGCAGTGGTGTTGCCGTATTTCATGATATTATTATGTACCTGTTCGTCAGTTAATTTGAATTTTTGTTGAATAAATTGAGAAATTCTTAAATTGGCTTGATGCGGAATCAACATATCAATATCAGCAACCGTTAGTTGATTTGCCGCCAAACCTTCATGGATAACTTCGCTGAAACGAGTGACTGCATTTTTGAACACAAACTGACCATTCATGTACGGATAATAACTTACATCATCAGGATTGTTATCTGCAATAATGTCTGTTACCCAGCGCTTACCCATCCCAGGCGCTACCAAAGACAGTTCTTCAGCATGTTCGCCTTCGGCGTGTAGATGCGTAGATAAAATCCCTTTGGTCATATCATCTGTAGCTGTAAGCACTGCTGCACCTGCTCCATCTCCAAAAATTACTGACACACCGCGCCCTCGCGTGGTCATATCTAGTCCTTTGGAATGTACTTCTGAACCAATTACCAACACATTATTATACATACCCGTACGGATAAATTGGTCAGCAATAGAAAGCGCATACACAAAACCCGAACATTGGTTGCGGATATCGATTGCACCAACCGTTTTGAGCCCCAACTCTTTTTGCACCGTGACTCCTGGCCCTGGAAAATAATAATCTGGACTCAAAGTGGCAAACACCAACAAATCTATATCAGCAGCTTGCAAGCCCGATCTTTCGATAGCCACACGTGCTGCTTTTACACCCATGCCTGCCGTGGTATCTTCGGCTAATGCCACATGACGACGTTCTTCAATACCAGTTCGTTCACGAATCCAATCGTCGTTGGTATCCATCAATTTTGATAAATCGTCATTGGTTACGACATTTTCGGGCACATAATAGCCTAAGCCTGCAATTTTTGAGTGGCGCATCATATTTTTATTTTAATACAAAATTAAACATTTTTCGTTAGATTGTCCAAATAAAGAAAATAAGGTCTGAAGCGAAGACATAAAAAAACCTGCAATCTCTGAGAGATTGCAGGCATTTACAGATTTTTTAGTAAAATTTACTTCGCGGTCTGGACGGGATTCGAACCCGCGACCTCCTGCGTGACAGGCAGGCATTCTAACCAGCTGAACTACCAAACCAAAATCTGTGTGTAATGAACATAAAAAGCGAAAGTGCTTTTTGCTATTAGCGGTCTGGACGGGATTCGAACCCGCGACCTCCTGCGTGACAGGCAGGCATTCTAACCAGCTGAACTACCAAACCGTTTGCTGTATAGCGGTGCAAATATATAACTGTTTTTTATTTCTGCAAACTAATTTATGCTTTTTTATTATTTTTTTTCAAAACTGATTTTTAACCAATTTATTTTATATAAAAAAGGTGGTAAAATCAAATTTCTACCACCTTTTTTTGTATTAATCAAATATGTTTTATAACAAATTATTAATTGCGTCAACGTAAGTTTGTTTTGCAGCAACACCTACTTGGCGAGCAACCACCTCTCCGTTATGAAAGACCAAAACAGTTGGTATATTTCTAATGCCGTATTGTGAAGCAAAATCTTGGTTTGCATCTACATCTACTTTACCTACTACTGCTTTGCCTTCAAACTCAGAACTGATTTCTTCTATCACTGGACCTAACATTTTACATGGTCCGCACCACTCTGCCCAAAAATCTACTACTACTGGTTTGTCTGACTTCAAAACTACTTCTTCAAAAGTAGCATCTGTTATTTCTAATGCCATAATGTTCTTATTTTTATTATTTAACACAACAAATTTACATATATTTTATTTCAAAAACCATCCTCTTTGATAAGTTTTCATTATCCTATTATCGATTTTATCAATTAATATTAAAATCTACCCCCATTTGTTCTAATTCTTCTAACAATTCGGTTGTAATTTCGACTCTTGTGTTTCGGCTTGGCAAAGTCATTCGGTTCTTGATTTTGTACTCAACCACAGGTTCATCTATCAGTATGTTTTCATTATCATCGTCATCCATTATTTCATCAACATCATCAATATTTGGTGCGATAGTCATGGTTGTCTCAGTGTCTTTTTCTATCACTTCGAAAATTACTTTGCGCTTTCCTTTATTGAGTTCAAACAATTGATGCAAATTTTCAAGCATTGTTGTATTGAAATTGGAAACATCTAGTTTTACCAACAATTCTTTTGCGTAATTTTCCATCACCTCGTGCAGCGATTTTACATCGGTAATCTGCAATTTGGGTTCGCCTGGCTGTCCGGTACGCTTATCTATCCAGCCTTCTTTGACTACGCCTTTTACATACACAAAGTTGTTTTTGAACAGCATGTGTCTGTTTTTGAGATAATCATCATTAAAAAGTCGCATTTGATAACTCTCATCGTATCCTTCGATAGTAAACATTCCCCACGGTTTGCCTTTGGCCGATGTGCGATGGTCTTCTTCAGTAATCATCCCGCCAAAACTCACCACTTTGCCCAACATAGGGCGCAAATCTTTGAGTGCTGTGAGCTTGGTTTTACAATAACCCTGCATTTCGTATTTAAAATCATCCAGCGGATGCCCTGATATATAAATACCAACCACTTCTTTTTCTTTGGCTAATTTTTCCATCGTACCCCACTCTTCACATTGAGGCACTTCGGGCTCTGGTATTTGTACCTCGCTAGCTTCGCCAAACAAACTCACCTGAGCCGAATTTTCGTTTTCTTTGAAACGAGCGGCATATTTGAGCACTTTTTCAAAAAACGGGATTCCGTCACCGTCATCATAAAAATACTGTGCACGATGTACGTCTTCAAAACAATCAAAACATCCGGCAAAAGCCATGTTTTCGAACGCCTTTTTATTAGCAGCTCGCAAATCTATGCGTTTGGCTAAATCAAAAATAGATTTGTACTTACCTTCTTTGCGGTTTTCTACTATTGTTTGTACTGCACCTTCGCCTACTCCTTTGATGGCTCCCATCCCAAAACGCACTTCATAATTATCGTTGACAGCAAATTTGTACTGAGATTCGTTCACATCTGGTCCCAAAACCGCCAAGCCCATCCGGCGGCATTCTTCCATAAAAAAAGTTACCTGTTTGATGTCGTTCATATTATTAGACAGCACCGCCGCCATATACTCTGCAGGATAATGCGCCTTTAGGTATGCCGTCTGATAAGCTACCCAAGCATAACAAGTAGAGTGAGATTTGTTGAACGCGTAGGCTGCAAAGGCTTCCCAATCTTTCCAGATTTTTTCTAACGCTTGCTCGTTGTGACCTTTGGCTTTGGCTTGTTCAATAAACTTGGGGCGCATTTTATCGAGTACGTCACGTTGTTTTTTACCCATCGCTTTACGCAAAACATCGGCTTCACCTTTGGTAAAATCAGCCAGTTTTTGCGACAGCAACATTACTTGCTCTTGGTAAACGGTGATTCCGTATGTTTCTTCTAAATATTCTTCGCAGGCATCCAAATCGTAAGTAATTGGCTCCTGCCCATGTTTACGCTTGATAAAAGACGGAATATACTCTAATGGCCCCGGCCTATACAAAGCATTCATGGCTATCAAATCGGCAAAAACAGTAGGTTTGAGTTCGCGC
This sequence comes from Flavobacterium sp., assembly GCA_041583035.1. GTDB lineage: Bacteria > Bacteroidota > Bacteroidia > Flavobacteriales > Flavobacteriaceae > Flavobacterium. The sequence goes on along the minus strand of JBFHGP010000057.1, from coordinate 5,238 downwards.
ATGTACTTTTGCATCCCGGGCGATTCGTATTGGAAAATACCGACCGTTTCACCACGTTGAAAAAGCTCATATGTTTTGACATCATCAATCGGGAATTCATCTGGATTGAGCACTTTACCGGTGCGCAATTTGATGATTTCGCATCTATCTTTGATAAGTGTTAATGTTTTCAATCCCAAAAAGTCCATTTTGAGCAGTCCAGCGCTTTCGGCTACAGAGTTATCAAACTGTGTAACATATAAATCTGAATCTTTGGCGGTAGTCACAGGTACAAAATTGGTGATATCATCTGGTGTAATAATCACCCCACAAGCGTGGATGCCAGTGTTACGCAAAGAACCTTCCAAAACCTGTGCTTGATTGATGGTTTGTGCTTCCAAGTCACTTTTTTGTGCAATTTGTATCAGTTCTTTGACTTTGTCAAATTCGTCAGAGCGCAAAGCTTCTTTAACTTCGTCTTCTTGTTCGTTCAAAAATCGAGCAAGATTCCATTTTGATGGCATCATACATGGTATCAGCTTAGCTAATTTGTCGGCCTCAAACAAAGGTAAATCTAATACCCTAGCGGTATCTCTAATCGCAGATTTGGTAGCCATTTTACCATAAGTGATAATTTGCGCTACTTGATTTTGACCATATTTATCAATCACATATTGCATCACTTTTGACCTCCCTTCATCGTCAAAATCAATGTCAATATCGGGCATAGAAACCCTGTCTGGATTGAGAAAACGCTCGAAAAGCAAATCGTACGCAATCGGGTCGAGGTTGGTAATCCCTAAGCAATAAGCCACCGCCGACCCTGCTGCCGACCCACGCCCTGGCCCAACAGAAACGCCCATTTGGCGCGCTGCGGCAATAAAATCTTGTACAATCAAAAAATAACCAGGGTAACCTGTACGCTCGATAGTTGCCAATTCGAAATCTAATCGTTCAGCAATGGCAGGTGTTACCTCAGAATATCTCTTTTTTGCTCCTTCATAAGTTAGATATCTCAAATAATTGTTCTCGCCACGTTTACCTTCATCTTTTTCATCTTCGGGGTCCTGAAATTGTTGTGGAATATCAAATTTGGGCAACAAAACATCGCGATGAAGCGTATAGATTTCTATTTTATCTACAATGTCTTGGATATTGATAATCGCTTGTGGAAAGTCGCGAAAAGACTCTTTCATCTCCTCTACCGACTTGAAATAGTAATTGTCATTGGGCATTCCGAACCTAAACCCACGGCCACGGCCAATTGGTGTGTCTTTTTTTTCTCCATCTTTTACACACAGTAAAATATCATGCGCATTGGCATCGGTTTTCTCGGCATAAAAAACATTGTTGGTTGCAATCGCCTTAACACCATGTTTTACAGACCATTGCATCAGAGTTTTGTTTACCCTATCCTCATCTTCTTGGTTGTGGCGCATCAGCTCGATATAAAAATCATCAGCAAATTGCTCTTTCCACCACAATAGTGCCTCCTCAGCTTGTTTTTCACCAACATTTAATATTTTGGACGGCACCTCGCCTTGCATGCCACCCGTGAGCACAATAATATCTTCTTTATATTTCTCGACAATCGATCGGTCTATTCGCGGTACATAATAAAATCCGTCTGTGTGAGCCAAAGACGCCATTTTTGCCAAATTGTGGTAACCTTTTTTGTTTTTAGCCAAAAAAACCACTGGGAAACCGTTGTCTTTCACCTTTTTATTATAAGCATCTTTACAAACGTTGAGTTCGCAACCTACGATTGGTTTAACAATGTTTTCGGTTGGCTCTTCACCTGCTTCTATCAATTCTTTATTTTTGGCTTCGGCCGATTTGTTGTGTCCGATTACGGCACTTACAAACTGAAAAGCCCCCATCATATTACCCAAATCGGTCATGGCTACGGCAGGCATTTTTTGCTCGACTGCCAGATTTACCAATTGTTTGACCGACATGGTCGATTGCAAAATAGAAAACTGTGTGTGGTTGTGTAGATGCGAAAAAGGTGCATTGGTCAAAGCTGCAAGATCGTCATCAGAAACCTCTATGGTATCGTCTGTGAGTGCTCCTGCGTTTTTTAATTGTTTGTATATTTTTTCGGACTCTTTTTTGAGATTGATATGCTTGAGCCCGATAACCTGAATCGTTTTCGGATTGTTTTCTTTAAAGTTTTTGAGATAATCTTTGGATTGTTGAAGTTCGTCTATGGTAAAATTTTCTCGGCGAATCAACTCAAAAAAACAGCGCGTAGTGGCCTCTACATCGGCAGTGGCATTATGTGCCTCTGCAAATGGCTCGCCAAAAAGATATTCGTGTAACTCGGTAAGTGTTGGCAGCTTGAAACGGGCACCTCGACCACCCGGAATTTTTACTAAATCGGCAGTAACTTCAGTACAGGTATCTAGCACAGGTTTTTCTGTCAACTGTGTCGCTTCATTTTTTCTGTAAAATTCGCAACCCATCACATTGATATCGAATCCGACGTTTTGTCCGACCACAAATTTTGCTTTTTCTAACGCTTGGTTGAACTCTTGTAGCACGGCAGATAAATCTGCTCCTTTTTCGTTAGCCAAATGTGTCGAAATACCGTGAATTTTTTCTGAATCAAACGGAATATCGAACCCTTCTGGCTTAATCAAATAATCTTTATGTTCAATCACGCGCCCCATATCGTCATGCAATTGCCAAGCAATTTGGATACATCTTGGCCAATTGTCTGTGTCTGTAATCGGTGCGTTGTAATTGTCAGGCAAGCCTGTGGTTTCGGTATCGAAGATTAAATACATATCTTGTGTGATGAATTTTGAAAGGATAAATTTACAACAAAAAAAGCAGTAGAAAAAAATGCTACTGCCTTTTAGAATTTATTTTTGAAAGATCATTAATTGACTCCGCCACCCAAAGATTTGTATAGTTGTATCAAGGCTAATTGTTTGGCCAAATGTGTATTGACAACACTTAACTCGGCAGCAAACTGACTTTCTTTGGCTGTCAAAACTTCGAGATAACTTGCCATGCCGTTGTTGAGCAATTCTTCTGAATAAGTTACTGCATCGGTATAAGCGTCAAACTCTTTTTGCTTGAGCAACAATTTTTTATCATTGGTTTGATACGTATTCATAGCGTCCGAAATTTCTTTAGATGCAAGTAACAAAGTTTGTTGATAATTATACAAAGCTTTTTCTTGCTCGGTCATGCTTACCTCAAATTGTGTTTTGATTTGACGTTTATTAAAAATCGGTTGGGTAAGCCCTCCAACCAAGTTACCGAACAACGAACCTACATCAAAAATCTTAGAAAAATCTACTGTTTGATACCCGCCTGTTGCCGTGATAGTCAGGCTAGGATAGAAGCCTGTTCGCGCAACATTTACTTGTTCAAAAGCGTTTTTGAAAGCCATTTCGGAAGCCATTACATCTGGTCTATTAAAAATGTATTGTGCTGGTACTTCGCGGATAAAATCGGTCGTAACTTGGGTAGAAAAATCATTAGAGCGCTCTACCACATCAGGCAATTTACCCAACAAGATATTGAACAAATTTTCTTTTAATTTGATACTATTCTCTATATCAATCAACAAAGATTGTGCACTCAACCATTGTGCCTCGGCCTGTTTTACTGCTACTTCTGTAACTCTACCAGAAGATTTTAAGGCTTTGTTGGTTTCTACACTTTGTGCTCTATTGACGATGGTTGCTTCAGCAATTTTTTTCTGCTCATCCAAAGCCAATAACTCAAAATATGTGGTAGCAACCATGGCAATCAGCTCTGTTTTTACCGCTTGATGAGCTGCCAAAGTTTGTAAATAACTGGCCTCAGCCATGTTTTTTTGACTGGTTATTTTACCCCAAATGTCTGGTTCCCACCCTACTGTTGCTGTAAGATCGTATTGGTCAATGTGGCGTCTTTCTCCGATTAATCCACCCATCATGGTGTTGGTCGAATTGACAGAGTGTGAATAATTTGCACCCAAACTCAACGCGGGCAAATATGCCGATTTTCCTTGCAAAACATAGGCTTTTGCTTGCTCAATATTTTGGAGCGCAACACGAATATCATTGTTGTTTACCAAAGCATTTTGGATATGATTTTGCAAATATTGATCGGTCAAAAACTCTTGCCAAGCTATTTGTTGAGGCAAACTATCGGCAAAAGTTTCGGTCAAAAAACCTTCGGGTAACTCGGGCTGTTGATAGGTTTTGGTCGCCACGCAAGACTGGAGCGTAACGACAACAATCAACAGATAGATATATTTATATATTTTACTCATTATGAATCGATTGAATGTTTTATAGGTTTAATTTTTTCTTGCAAATATTGGAATGACACAAACAAAACCGGAATGACAAACACACCGATAATTGTTCCGGCAAGCAACCCAAAAGCAGCACCAGTACCGATAGAACGGTTACCAATATACCCTACACCAGTGGCAAAAACCAACGGCATTAGCCCTAAAATAAAGGCAAATGAAGTCATCAAAATCGGACGTAACCTTGCTTTAGCGCCTTCAATAGCAGCCCGAGCAATCGTATCGCCTTGTTGTCGTCTTTGTAGAGCAAACTCTACAATCAGAATAGCATTTTTTGCTAATAATCCTACCAGCATCACCAAAGCAATCTGGAAGTAAATATTGTTTTCTAATCCGGCCAAATATTGTGCTAAAAAAGCCCCCAACACACCGGTTGGCACAGACAATAATACCGCAAATGGCAACATATAACTCTCGTATTGCGCAGCCAAAATAAAATATACAAAAACCAAACACAAAAAGAAAATCAAGACGGTTTGCGAACCAGCATTAATTTCTTCTCGAGTAAGTCCAGAAAAATCGATGCCATAATTGCTCGACAAATTGCTCGAAGCTACCTCTTCGATGGCGCGAATAGCATCACCAGAAGAATAACCTGGACTTGGCGCGCCTGATATATTGGCAGAGGTAAACAAGTTGAATCTGTTAATAGACTGCGGGCCATACACACGCTCAAGCGACACAAACTGACTCAAGGGCGTCATGACTCCCGTCGCAGTTTTGACAAACATACCACTAAGGCTTTGCTCGTTGGTACGACTTTCGGGCGGAGATTGTAACATCACGCGGTATTGTTTACCAAATCGTGTAAAATCTGACACATAATTACCGCCGACATATCCTTGCAGAGCAGAAAAAATATCTTGTACTGAAACACCCGATTGTTTGGCTCTAACGACATCCAAAGAAATTTCGTATTGTGCATAAGAAGTATCAAACGATGT
>JBFHGP010000056.1:0-13946 GCA_041583035.1 Flavobacterium sp. | reverse complement strand
GTCGCATTCATATGACCACAGGGTTGTAGATGGTGCACTCGGTGGGCAGTTTGTACAACGTGTAGCGCAATACCTTGAAGATTTTGATGTAAATAGAGATATCTAAATCATCAATCATAATTTTATGACGAAACCCGAGCTTGCTCGGGTTTCTTTTTTTTATAAATTAATGCACAAAAAAACTCTCCATTTATACAGGAGAGTTAAGAAGTAGAAAAAATACTTTTATCAAAGCATCAATCTTACCCGTTCGCCATGAGCAGTGATAATATCTAGTCTAATGCGGTCTTGTGATTTTGTGATCAATTCGTTGGCTGTAGCGACATCCTTTACTTTGTTGCCGTTAATAGCAATCACGATAGCATCTTTGAGCTCGTCTGCATAAGCTTTAAACTTTTCGTGTGTTACTTCGTTGATTTTTACACCATAATTGATTCGGTATCTAGCCTTGTCGTTGTCCGACAAATTTTCTAATTCAAAACCATTGAGGTCGATATTCATCAATTCACGTTCGCTAAGCGTAATTTGTACTGTTTTTGTCTCGCCATCTCTGTACAGCTGAGCATTTACTTTATCATTCGGGCGCTTGGTAGCAATGACTGCGTTGAGGTCAGCAAACGAACGAATATTTTTGTTGTCAATTTGCATGATTACATCGCCTTGTTGCACGCCAGCTTTGGCAGCACCAGTGTTTTTACTCACACTGTTTACATAAAATCCTTGGTTAGTATCGATACCTAATTCTTTGGCGATTTGGCTGTTGATTTCGTACCCACGTACCCCCAAAATACCTTGTTGCACTTTGCCAAACTCCATTAAATCTTCAACTATTTTTCGGGTGATATTTGACGGTACTGCAAACGAATAGCCTACATACGAACCCGTGTTGGATGATATCATGGTGTTGATACCAATCAATTCGCCGTGAGTGTTGATAAGCGCGCCACCAGAGTTGCCTGGGTTTACGGCAGCATCTGTTTGGATAAAAGACTGAATACCAGAAGTAGACAAATTTCTTGCTTTTGCCGATATGATACCAGCAGTCACTGTCGAATTTAGGTTATACGGATTACCGATAGCCAGCACCCAATCGCCAACTTTTATTGCATCAGAATCAGCAAAAACGCTATACGGGAGCTTCTCGTCTGTATCAATTTTGAGTAAAGCAATATCCATTTTAGAATCGGTACCTACCAGTTTGGCTTTGAACGTGCGATTGTCATTCATGGTGATGTCAATTTCGCTTGCTCCTTGTACCACGTGGTTGTTGGTCACCACATAGCCATCTTCAGAGATAATCACACCAGAGCCTGTACCCACTTGCGCTCTAGGTTCGCTTTGTTGGTAGCCATAAAAATACTCCATGATAGGGTTGCGCGCTGCTTTGCGGTAACTCACGTTTTTGACATGCACCACCGTGTTGATAGAATTTTCTACACCTTGGGTAAAATCGGGTGCATTATAACCGTCAAAATTGGTAGAATGCAAAGGCGCTTGTGTGGTGAGCGTGCCAGCGTCTGCATAATGATTATTTGGTGTTTCAAAAACAAGTTTGTACGCACCCAAAGTGATGGCGCCACTCATTAACGAGGTAATAAAAATCGCTGATATATTCTTCATAAGTATTAATAGTTTTGTTATTTAACCGTAAAATTATTGTATAATTGTTTTTTAACCAAAATGATTAACTATCTATTAACCTTGTTTAACTATCCATTAATAATTGTAAATTTGTCATCTAAAACATCAGTATATGCAAACAATACATTTTTCTAAATATCAAGGTACAGGTAACGATTTTGTCATGATAGATAACCGAGAACAGTGGTTTCCGAAAGCAAATATCGATTTGATTGCTAAAATTTGTGACAGAAGAATGGGCGTAGGCGCAGACGGACTCATTTTGTTGGAAAACAGCACCCAGCACGATTTTACCATGGTGTATTTTAATGCCGATGGTAGAGAAAGTACCATGTGTGGCAACGGTGGGAGATGTATAGTTGCTTTTGCTAAAGAGTTGCAAGTTATTGATAGTCAATGTGTTTTTGATGCCGTTGACGGATTGCATCGAGCTGCAATTTTGCCTGACGGACGGGTGAGTTTACAAATGACTGATGTAGAAAGCATTGTTGCGAGTTTGGACGGAGTTTTTCTCGATACAGGTTCGCCTCACCATATAGCATGGGTCAAAGATGTGATGCAGACTGATGTGGTGGAGCGCGGAAAGTTTTTTCGTCATCATGAGCAATATGCACCCGGAGGTACCAACGTCAATTTTGTAGAAACCATAGGTGATGGGCAATATAAAATCAGGACGTTTGAACGAGGTGTAGAAGACGAAACCCTATCGTGTGGTACTGGCGCAACTGCAGTGGCAATAGCTGCACATCATTTAGAGAAAACCACCAAAACCACCGTTGATATTTGGGTGATGGGCGGACAGCTACAAATCAGTTTTAGTCCAGAAAACGGGCGATATAAACAAGTGTTTTTGACTGGCTCAGCCGAAAAATCTTTTGAAGGAATTTATCATTATTAATATGCAGTTAGCCAACGACACCGTTTATCTTCGCGCCTTAGAACCCGAAGACCTTGAATATATTTACACCATCGAAAACAATGTTGATATATGGCACGTGAGTCATACCCAAACGCCGTACAGTCGTTATTTGATTAAACAATATTTAGAAAACGCGCATCAAGATATATACGAAATCAAACAGTTGAGGTTGGTGATTGTACGCTCCACCGACGATGAAGCCATCGGTCTTATCGATTTGTTTGACTTTGACCCAAAAAACGAAAGGGTAGGGATGGGGGTACTGATTGCAGACCCATCAGATCGAGGCAAAAAATACGCATCGGCAGCAGTACAATTGCTTGTTGATTATGTGTTTGAAAGTTTGCATTGTCATCAAATATTTGTTAATATTGATACAGAAAACACAGCAAGTATCAGACTTTTTACTAATTTTGGCTTTGAGCTAATAGGTACCAAAAAACAATGGAATCGCTTTGGCTCTCAACGCAAAGACGAAGCTTTATATCAACTAATCAATACTTATGAAAATTAAAAATATTGTACTTTACATCGCTACATTTTTGATGTTTGGACTAATCGGTTATGGCTATTTTTGGTACAAAAAAACCTTTTCGCCCAACACCCGTTTTGAGGCAGAAGAAGCTTATGTGTATATCCCGACCAACAGCAATTATGAAGAAGCTAGGCTGATTTTGACTGCATATATAGACGATATGGAAACTTTTGATGAATTGGCCAACCAAATGGGGTATGCGCACCAAGTTTTTCCGGGGAGATTTTTGTTGACCAAAGACATGAACAATTTTCATATTTACAAAGCCCTTCGCAACAATAAGCCTATCCAGTTGGTAATCAATAATCAAGAAAATCTGACACAGTTTGCCAATTACCTCAGCGAGCAGCTAGAGCCAACAGCTGACGATTTTGTACAAGCTTTTACCAGTGCCGATTTTATGAGCGAATACGGTTTTACGACCGATAATGTTTTTACTGGATTTATGCCCAATACATTTGAATTTTATTGGAATACCGATGCCATCGATGTGCGCAACAAAATTTTTAAAGAATATACCAAATTTTGGACTGAAGAACGCTTGGCAAAAGCCAAAAAACTCAATCTTTCGCCACAAGAAGTGATGATTTTGGCCTCGGTGGTACAAAAAGAATCTGCCAAAGTAGACGAACGTCCCAAAGTTGCGGGCGTGTACCTCAATCGATTGGCAAAAAATATGTTGCTACAAGCCGATCCAACTGTGATTTACGCCAAAAAACTAACCACCAACGATTTTGATCAAGTGATTAAACGAGTGTATTACAAAGATTTGGCCATCGATTCGCCATACAATACCTATAAAAATTTAGGTTTGCCACCAGGGCCAATCGCTATGCCCGACCTTAGTTCTATCAATGCTGTACTCAACCCTGAACAACACGAATATATTTATTTTTGTGCTAACCCAGAGCAACCAGGTTACCACGCTTTTGCCAAAAAACCGCAAGAGCATAGCCAAAACAGAGCTAAATATATCGCTTGGTTAGAGCAAAATAACATTGAGTAACGCCATTTTTTAGAAAGAAATTATCAGGATGTTTTTTTAATTTACACAGTTTGTAAAATACTACCTTAATAAAAAAAGGCTGCCCAATAAAGGACAGCCTTACAATTTTATAAAAACACGATTATTCAGCTTTTCTTTTGGCTTGTTGCATTTTGAGATCGAGTTCTTTGAGCTTCAATTCTTTGTCTTTTATTTTGAGTTCAGCTTTCTGAATATCAAGCGGCGACATTTTACCTTTCAATCTTTTCTTTTCTAATTTATTGATAGATTTTTCTAGGTCAATTTCAGCTTTGGCGTGTTTTTTGGCAATTTTGGTATATTTTTTCTGCGCTTTTTCTTTTGCTTTGGCTGCTTTTTCAGCTTTTTTGATGGCTTTGGCTTCGGCTTTCGCTTTCTTTTCTTCCATCTTTTGTTTCTTTTTGGCTAATTTTTGCTCTTTTTTGAGCGCTTTAGCCTCTGCTTTTGCTTGTTTTTCGGCAGCTTTCGCTTTTTTCTCTTCAGCTTTTGCTTGCTTTTCGGCAGCTTTGGTTGCTTTCTCTTCAGCTTTTGCTTGTCTTTCTGCTATTTTTTCAACTTCTTTACGAGCTTTTTCAGCTTCTTTTTCAGCTGCTTCCTCAACTTCTTGTTGGAGTAATAACTCTTCTTCGGTTAATTCTTGAACTTCTGTAGTTACTTCTTCTACCTGTGTAGCAGTAGTAGTTACTGCTTGATTAGTCTCTTGTACTTGTGCTGATGCAGCAGTGCCAGCCATAGTAATTGCCATGGTGGTCAATGCAACGGATAATTGCTTTTTCATAATTTATTGATTATTTTTTCTACCTACAAATATACAATTACTGTACCAATTTTTATGGTGATTTCAAAAAATATAATCAACAAAGCAATAAATGTCTTTCTCAACAATATAAAAATTAATATCTTCGTTTCTACAAATAAAAACATTCATGTTTCGATTATTTCTATGCACAGTTTTTGTACTAACCACGATAACTGCCGAGGCGCAGATAGGCGGTGATAAAGCCTATCGTTTTCTAAATTTGACAGGGTCGCCAAGGCAGGCAGCATTGGGGGGCAATAATATCACCAATTATGACGATGATGTAAACCAAGGTTTGCTCAATCCTGCAGCGATTAATCACCAGATGGACAATCGTTTGGCGCTCAACTTTGGCAACTATTATGGTAGCGTTTTTTACGGCTCTGCTGCTTATGCCAAAACTTTAAAATCTGACCGTACTTTTCATGTTGGGGTTACTTACCTCAATTATGGTTCGATTGATGGATATGATGAAAATGGTATGAAAACCGGAACTTTTTCGGGTAACGATTTGGCCATATCATTGGGGTATGCTTTGCCAGTAGCTGACAATTTTTATGTAGGTGCTCAAGCAAAATTTATCTCTTCTGTACTAGAAAATTATAAATCTATTGGGGCAGCTGTCGATCTTGCGGCTACTTATTCTGATCCAGATACTGGATGGAACGCCGCTTTGACCCTGAGAAATATCGGTACACAAATTACCACGTACAACGATATTAATGAAGATATGCCGTTTGAGGTGACTTTTGGGGTGTCAAAAAAACTTGAAAATGTGCCTATTCGTTGGCATTTAACTTTTGACCAATTACAAACTTGGAAAGTGGCTTTTGCCAATCCAAACCGACAAAAAACTGACTTGGACGGTACGGTAACTGAAGAAGAAACCAATTTTTTTGACGATTTTATCAGACATGTGACCATCGGTGCAGAGCTGTTTCCTGAAAATAAATTTAACCTCCGATTGGCATACAATTTCAGGCGAGGCGAAGAAATGCGTATTCTCGAGAAAAGACATTTTTCTGGATTGTCAGTAGGTGTTGGGATAGAGTTTAACCGTTTTGCGATAAATTATTCGTACTCTAGATACACCATTGCATCCAATACCAGCTTGTTTGGATTGATTGTAAAATTATAAACAAAAACTATTGAAAAAGATTACTATAGCCATCGATGGCTACTCATCTACAGGCAAAAGCACCTTGGCCAAGCAATTGGCAAAAGCACTCAACTATGTGTATGTAGATACAGGCGCAATGTATAGAGCAGTTACTTTATACGCTGTAAATAACCAATTGATTACTGCTGATTTTTTTGATGAAAACGCTTTGATTAATCAGTTAGACAATATCGTTTTGTCTTTTCGTTTCAACCCTCAATTGGGTTTTGCCGAAATGTATTTGAATGGCGTGAATGTCGAAAAAGAAATCAGAACAATGCAGGTTTCTCAGTTCGTTAGTCAGGTTGCTGCTGTGTCGGCTGTACGCAAAAAATTGGTGCAACAACAACAACAATTTGGCAAAGACAAAGGCGTAGTGATGGATGGCCGAGATATAGGAACAGTTGTTTTTCCGGATGCCGAGCTCAAACTTTTTATGACAGCATCGGCAGAAATTCGTGCCCAGCGTCGTTACCTCGAACTGCAAGAAAAAGGGCAGGAGGTAGCCTACGAAGAAGTGTTGAAAAATGTGCAACAACGCGACCGGATAGACTCTACTCGCAAAGATTCACCTTTAACACAGGCTGATGACGCCATAGTCATAGACAACTCTACACTAAACACGCAACAACAATTTGATAAAACCTTGCAGCTTGCTGAAAACACAATACAATCATGTTAAATATTCAAAATAAATTAAAAGTAGTCATGTTTCTGCAATTTTTTGTGTGGGGAGCATGGCTGATTACTATCGCCAATTACTGGTTTGGCGCCAAAGGTTGGGATGGTACACAGTTTGGTTTGGTATTCGGTACTATGGGGGTTTCGTCCTTGTTTATGCCAACAATTACAGGGATTTTGGCTGATAAATACATCAATGCAGAAAAACTCTACGCTATTTTGCACTTGCTCTATGCCGGTACGCTGTTTTATTTGACCACTATCGACGACCCAACTACTTTTTTATACATTATGCTTTTGGCAATGTGTTTTTACATGCCTACGATTGCTTTGGCCAATTCTATTTCGTATAATTCATTGATTAATAACAATCTAGGCGTGGTTAAAGATTTTCCGCCGATACGTGTTTGGGGTACAATTGGTTTTATTATCGCCATGTGGCTTACCAATCTAAGCGGAAACAAAGCTACAGAATACCAGTTTATTATCGCAGCTGCAGGGGCAATATTGTTGGTGTTATCATCATTGACATTACCCAAATGTCCGCCACAAAACACCATTGATAAAAAATCTTCATGGTTCGAATTACTCGGATTAGAGTCGTTCAAATTGTTTGCCAATTACAAGATGGCTTTGTTTTTTATCTTCTCGATGCTTTTGGGCGCAGCCTTACAATTGACCAACGCTTATGGCGATTTGTTTATAGGCGAATTCAAATTTTTCCCTAAATATGCAGGTTCAATGGTCGTAGAGCGATCAACAATAATCATGTCGATATCACAAATATCCGAAACCTTATTTATATTAGCCATACCGTTTTTTCTCAAGCGTTTTGGCATCAAAAAAGTAATGCTTTTTAGCATGTTGGCATGGGTTTTACGTTTTGGATTATTTGCTTATGGCAACCCCGCCGATGGTTTGTGGATGATTATTCTCTCGTGTATAGTATATGGATTGGCCTTTGATTTTTTCAATATTTCGGGGTCTTTGTTTGTCGAAACCCAAACTAGCGCAGCCGTACGTTCGTCTGCTCAAGGATTGTTTATGATGATGACCAATGGTTTTGGCGCAGTTTTAGGTAGTGTAATTTCGGGTTGGATGATAGACCAATACTTCACCAAAAGTTTTGACACAGCACAAGAGTTGGCTACATATTTACAGACTACGGCTGATAATTCTACTTTTTTAGACATGCTCAAAAACCAAAACATCAGCCTTGTTGATGGCGTTTTTAACCAACCTGTTTTGATGAAAGATTGGCAAAGCATTTGGTTGGTTTTTGCTGTTTATGCCCTGATAGTTGCGGTATTATTTGCGGTATTGTTCAAGCACAAACACAAGCTTGCAGATGTAGAAAATATCTCCCATTAATTTACATTTTTGTATATTTGTGTAAAACGATAAATGATGCGATTTCACACCAGAAAATGGGTTAAACCCGAAGACCTCAATCCTAATAAATCACTATTTGGCGGACGATTGCTCGCCTGGATAGATGAAGAAGCTGCTTTGTACAGTATTATCCAGCTCGAAAACCCACATGTGGTGACCAAGTATATGTCTGAAATCAATTTTATGAGTTCAGCCAAACAAGGAGATATCGTTGAAATAGGAATGGAGGTTATCAAATTTGGCAAATCTTCGTTAGAGATGAAAGCCGAAGTCAGAAACAAAATGTCGCGCGAAACCATACTTACGGTCGAAAGAATAGTGATGGTAAACCTTGGCGAAGATGGCAAACCCAAGCCGCATGGGAAAACCGAAGTCGAGTATGTCAAAGACAGATTAGCCCACTAATTATGAGCGAAAAAATAAACGTAAAAAAACAAGATGGCGAATTGATGCTTTTTGATGCCGATTCGCTCAGGAGTTCTCTTTTGCAGTCTGGCGCTAGCGCAACCGAAGCCGAATTGGTATATGAAAAAGTAACCGAAAATATATATGACGGCATCGGTACCAAAGAGTTGTATGGACGAGCGTTTGCAGCGCTCAAAAAAGTACGCCGTTCTTTTGCTGCCCGTTACAGCCTCAAATCAGCCATCAAAGAGTTGGGACCAGAAGGTTATCATTTTGAAAAATGGATGGCCAAAATTTTCCAAAAACAGGGCATGGACGCAATCACGAGTCAAACGTTGCAGGGCAAGGCAGTCACTCACGAGATTGACGTAGTGGCCGCACGCAATGACGAATTGTGGCTTTGTGAATGCAAGTTTAGAAACGACCATTCGGCCAAGATTGGAGTGACCACAACCATGTATTTTTTGTCAAGATTTAATGATTTGAAACCCAACAAGTTTAGCTACTTTGGCAAACAGTTGACACCCAGTAGAGGTTGTCTGATTACCAACGCCCATTTTACGACAGACAGCATTGCATTTGCAGAATATTACGATATAGAACTGCTCTCATGGTCTTATCCAGAAGAGAACAATATTCGCTCACTTACTGAGCGTTTTGGTCTATACCCAATTACTTGTCTTACTACCTTAGACGATCTACAAAAACAACTGATGTTATCCAAAAATTGTTTGTTGGTGCGTGAGATTGTCGACAATCCGGTGTTGTTAGATCACTTTAATTTCTCTAAAAAAATTAAACAAGAAATTTTGGAAGAAGCCACCGAGTTGTGTGGTATTCAACCATAAATCAGTCTTTGTTTTTATAAAAATTAGTGCCGCTGGCTTGTGCTTTTGGTAAAATTGTGATGTCTGCCAATTGTACGTGTGCAGGCTGATCTAGCGTGAATTTAATTGTTTGGGCAATGTTTTCGGCCACCAATGGGTCATAATTGTCATATACTTTTTTTGCTTGTGCTTGGTCGCCTTTGAAGCGAACCAACGAAAACTCGGTATCAACCGCGCCCGGAGCTACCGAAGTAACTTTTATCCCCAAGGGTAAAAAATCGATACGCATGCCTTGCGTTAGCGCCTCGACCGCCCATTTGCTCGCGCAATAAGTAGCACCATTGGCATATACCTGCTTGCCTGCGATAGACGAAATGTTGATCACATGACTGTTTTGGTTTTTACGGATGTAAGGCAAACACGCCTTGGTTACATAAATCACACCTTTTACATTGATGTCTATCATTTTTTCGAGATCCTCCAAATCGGCTTCCTGAAAACTAGCCAATCCGTGGGCATTTCCAGCATTATTGATAACCACATCAATGTTTTTCCAATCGTTGGATAAGTTGTCGATGGCAGTAAAAACGCCTTGTTTGTCAGCCACGTCAAAAGTCAAAATTTTGGTGGGTGTCGCGCTCAACTCTTCAGCCAATTGTGTTAATCTATCGGCACGGCGTCCGCATAATATTAAACGATAGTCTTTGGCTAATGCTTTGGCGGTAGCCCATCCAATACCCGACGATGCGCCGGTGATTAATGCAGTTTTCATCAAAAAAAGTTTTATTCACAAATTTACAACTTATACTGCACAGAAAAAAGAATCGCTCTGGGTAAAATATAAGTGGTGGTGTTGTGAATCATAAAATCGCTAAACGATATTTTGTTTTTGATACCGTTGTCGAGTAAGTTGTTACCTTTGATCATGAATGTCCAAGGAGTGTCTTTTTTGTGATATTCGAGATAAGCATTGGCTTGTTTAGTAATTATTTTTTCTGATTTATAACTATTTTGATACCAATTATACTCGGCTTTTAGTAAAAAATGAGTCAAAAACTTTGCGTCGAGGTTGATGGTAAATGAGTCAGAAGTTGACGTATTGTCAAAATTGCCGTACAATTGACTAAAATATTTATTGTACCTCATCGATACATTGGGGTTTTGTTTGAACAATGTACGCACGCCACCGCCGATAGATTGTGAGTTTTGTTTGTAATCAATCTCTTCGTTATTGGTAAGCTGCGTGTATTTGTTCCAGCTCAAGCTCCCGTTAAGGCTCAGTTCTATTTTTTTGAGGCGTTTGCTAATTGATGCATTGGTACTAAAATTGCTTTGCGGGCTATCTACCATCATGCTCTCATACAACTGGTCTATACCAGAGAGCGTCACACTATTGCGAATGTTTTTGTTGCGCTTGTTGTAGTTGATAGACGCATAAGTATTGAAACCGGCATACATGTTGTATTTTGAATAACGCAAAAAGGCAGAGTGGTATTGAAGGTTTGTAAGCAATGCATTGCCTTTGTACAGCGCATTGAAAGAGCTAATTTGCCAACGGTCTGTATATTCGGATGCACCCATAAAATGATTGTTGAGCTGGTAGGTAAATTTTAAACTTTCTGACCGGTTAAAATCATATTCTAGCTCTATTTCGGGTTCTAATTGTGTGGTATTGTACCGATGTTTTTTGTCGGGATATTGATTATTCAACTCATACAAATTAGCAAATAATCCAACGGTCGAAGTAAATTTTTTGTACAAAAACTTATATTCGATACCTACAAATGGATTGCTCAATTGGTAGTTGATTTGATTTCCGAACCCTTGGTCGTACAGGCTTTGCCATTGATTACTCTCTTGGTAAAAGTTGTTCATGGCAAGGTTGGTATAAGTATGATTATAGCCAACGGTGGTGTAAAAATGATGATTGCGCGCCGCTATCCAGTAATGTTTGAGATTGAGCTGAAGTTTATGTTGATTGCTGTTTTGTACTTCTTTTACGGCATAATCGTTGGTTGCACTCCATTGGATAGATTCTGTCAAAAATGCTTGGTTTGAGCGCCATAAATAATCGGGCGTTTCTTTTTTATACACATGTGTAGCCACAAATGTAGCTTTGTGTTTTTTGTTGATTGTTTTATGAAATTCGAGTAATTGAGACAAGGCAAAATTGTCAGTGTTTGCCGTAGAGTTGAGATTTTTTTGTTGATTATCTGTTTCAGACAAAACCTCACCTTGTCTATTGTTATTGGTTGCTGCCATTTGGATATTATACTTCCAATTGGTGTGTTTGTTTTGTCTAAAATCGATGTTTAATCTGCCCGAGAATAATGCGCTTTTGTTGGTAGTATTGTTCCATCTTTCTTCAAAAGTAATGTCTTCGCTTTGCAGATATTCGATTGTTTGATTGGTTTGTGAAAGCGTGTAATTTTTGTTCATTAAAAACAATCCGCTGACGTTCCAGTTTTTTTTAAAAGTATATCTGATATCACTCGCCAAAAATTGATTTTTGTTCTTTACCAAATCGGTATTCGGGTCCATATAATTGTACAAGTTGATCAATTGTTCTTGATTGTTGTCGCGGGTGTACATACTGCGGATGCCCTCAAAGCGAAACATATCGTCGTAGGTGAGGAGCTGAGCGCCAAAGTTGTTGAGATTACCAATAATACTCCAATTAATTTTGGGCGAATAGTAAAACAAACTTGCGTTGGCCTCGTAATATTTGTGATTACCAGCTCCAGCGCGAATATCGCCAAAAACAAATTTTTTCTTATCTTCTTTGAGTTTGATATTCATGGCAAGGTCATCAGAGCCCGAAACCTCTTTCATGTGGTCAATTTCTGTAAAATGGTCGAGCACTTCGACCTTATCAACAGCATCGGCAGGAATGTTTTCGACGCCAAGTTTGCTACCGCCACCAAAAAAACTTTGTCCTTCGACCATAAACTGATTGACAGTTTTGCCCTGTACTTTTACCTGACCGCTTTCAGTTACTTCTACGCCAGGTAATTTTTGGAGTTGGTCTTTGAGTTTGCGTTCGGTGCCATCAGTAAAAGCAGAAACATCAAATATCAAGGTGTCTTTTTTTACCACAACGGGCTGATAATCATATTCTATGACCAACTCTTTGAGCTCTTCGCCCTTGTGTTCGAGCACAAAATGGTGTTCTGCTACAGGGTTTTTATAGTCGTATTGCAAGGTGTCGCCATAATAACCGATGTAGTTTACCGTCATGGTATAGTTGGTCGCAGCGTCTATCTCCATTTTGTACCGCCCGAGGTGGTCAGCCATGGCAAATTTGATGCCTTTTTTGCCATCTTTGGCTCGTGCAATCACGTTGGCGTTCTCCAACGGTTCGCCATAGTCGTCTTTGACTGTACCGCTAACTGTTTGGGCGAATGATGAAAACCACGAAAACAAGATGGTGGCAAAAACAAGAATGATTTTTTTTGTCATAGCGTAATTTGACGGTGATTTTTATTCAAATGCTTTTTTACTTTCTTCTCTATACTCGTTTTCGGTAAGAGCATTTGTATCATCAATTTTTATAATTTTGTGAGAGATGTTTTGCTGCAAGGTTACATTTTTTAGCACATACTTTGTGTAGCCTACTTGTAATTGGATAATCAAACCGGGTAACCCATAAAAATTTTGTGGCCCTGCAGAGCTCGGAATTTCTGGGGTAAACCAAGCTTCGATTTGTTTGTCGAATTTGTTGTAACTAATTGCTTTGTAGGCGACTAAGTTATCTATTTGTGTAGTTTCGTCCAAAATTTCCCATTGATAATCAAAATGGTCTTTGATGGTGTATTCTTTGTTTAAATAACTATTGTATAAAGTATAAATATATGTTGAAGAAGAAATATCTACATAAAAATCGTATCCGTAATGGTGTGTGGCCATTTCTACAAATAAAGGAGAAAAATAGTTGTGATTAACTGGTTTTTCGGCGATTTCGAAATAAGACTCTTTTTCAGTAAAATACAAGTTAAACGTAATTTCGTTGCTCAATCGCTGCGCTTCTCGCAGTCGTTGCCTATCTATTTCTCTGTGTAATGCCCTCGGGTCGTCACCTATCATTACCTCATAAGTAGCTATACCGCTAACTGTTTGGGCGTTTGTGGTAATCGCGATAAGCAGGAGAAATAGGAAGTATATTGTTGTTTTTTTCATAGCAAGTTGTTCATTTACAATCAAATACATTTAGGTGTAAAAATCTACATTTCCATATATTCATCTAAAGTTATTTTCTCCGAAATTTCTTCTAATTTTTTAATATCATCAGATAGTTTTTTGTTTTCGATATTCAATTCTATTTTTACTGCACCGTAGGTATATTTTCCTAAAGCATTGTTGGCTTCCAAAATCAAACCTGGAGCATCAAAATAGTAATAAGGCCCATATCGAAATGGTAATTCGGGTGTAAACCAAACAGTGTGTGTATTGATTTTTGACTCTTTATCTTCGGGGTCAATTTTTTCTATATAATAAGCTTTGTAACAAGTAAGGTTTTGTATTTGCTTGGTTTCGTCTGTGATAACCCAGTCAAATGAAGGCTTTT
>JBFHGP010000055.1:0-14138 GCA_041583035.1 Flavobacterium sp. | reverse complement strand
GTTTGGATAACATTCTCTGCCCTACCTTTTATGATAAAACCGTTTTTGGGTTGATGCAACTGCTGTACTTTCTCAGTCATATACGCGCCATAAATATGTAATTCTGCTTTTGGAATGTATTTTTTTATGATGGGCCAAATGTCTTTTTTTAGTTTTACAATGGTCTGATAATTAGGTTCGTGTAAGCAGTTTCCGACAAACATAAAGTGTTCTCTATCAGTAAATGGATTGGTTGCAGATATCTTTTCAGACGAATGTACAAAAGGCAAATAATATAGTAGTTCGGGCGAAATCCTGAATTGTTCTTTCAATAAATTTGTTTCAAACTCTGATATAATCAAGCTCAGATCGCAACGCAAAATACTGGCAATTTCTCTTTTTGCATTTGCCGAATAATAATCGACAGGCAATTGTTTTTTGTAGGCCAACTCTCGCGCTTTTCTAACAAAATGCAAATCTTCTGTATCCAAAATAGTCAAGGCGTTTGAGCAATGTTGACGCACGCGCCAGCCAAATTGCTCTTCGGTCACAAAGCGGTCAAACATCACTACATCGGCCTGGTAATTGGCAATATATTCATCAAATGAAGAGTCGTTGATGCAGATGTTTTTTTCGATGACACCCAAGGTTTGCAACGGCATGCTCTGTGCCGATTTTTTGGCTACCGAGGCAAAATGTACCGTGTATTCTTGGTCTAAGAAAAATTGAATAAGTTGCATCATTCGCCAGCCAGCCGCAGATGATTCGGGCTCGGGCCACACCAATCCGATGATGAGAATTTTTTTTGCCATAATTTTTGAATAATTACAAATGTAATCAGAATCTTCGGTTTTGTTTGATTTTTTGCTTTTTGTCGTTAAAAACCGATTTGTTTTGTACAATTATTGAGATTATTGGTTACTTTTGGATTCAAATAAATCTATATGTCAGCCAATTCTATATTATCCATCATCATCATTTATTTTTTGGTATTGCTTACCATATCTTGGTACATGAGCCGAAAAGACAATAGCAATAGTGCTTTTTTTCAGGCCAATAAAAATGCCAAGTGGTATCTGGTAGCCTTTGGGATGATTGGTACGGCATTGTCTGGCGTTACTTTTATATCGGTACCAGGCGAGGTAGGTTCGCCCAACGGTGAGCAGTTCAAATATTTTCAGTTTGTGCTGGGTAATGCCGTAGGTTTTTTGCTGACAGCGACGGTTTTGTTACCGCTTTATTACCGATTAAATTTGGTGTCTATTTATACTTATTTCGAGAAAAAACTCGGGGTGTATAGTTACAAATCGGCAGCGACTATTTTTTTATTAAGTCGTACAATTGGTTCGGCTTTCCGGTTATATTTGGTCGTGATTGTGTTGCAACGCTATGTTTTTGACGCTTACCAAATTCCGTTTGCGGTAACTGTTATGCTTAGTTTGTTGTTTATTTTTGCCTACACTTACAAAGCTGGTCTCAAAACGATTATTGTGACCGATACTTTACAGACATTTTTTTTGGTTGCCGCAGTTATTTCGACCATTATTTTTGTTTGTACCACTTTAGATTTTTCGCCAGTTGAAGCATTCGAGTCGGTAAAAGAATCTAATTATTCCAAAATATTTTTCTTCGAAAATTTTATTGATAGCAAATATCATTTTGTCAAACAATTTTTGGGCGGAGTGTTTGTTACTTTGGCGATGGTTGGGCTCGACCAAGATTTGATGCAGAAAAACCTCAGTTGTGCCAATATCAAAGATGCGCAAAAAAATATGTTTGTGTTTACTGGTATTTTTGTGGTGATTAACTTGTTTTTCTTATCGGTGGGGGCGTTGTTATACATTTATGCAGAGCAAAACGGTATTGCCATACCCGTTGATGAGTTGGGCAACCCGCGTACCGATTATCTTTTTCCTGAAATCGCCATCAATTACATGGCGGGTATTCCTGCAGTTGTTTTTGTTTTGGGGATTGTTGCCGCCACTTTTGCCACTACCGATTCGGCTTTGACGGCTTTGACCACATCTTTTTGTGTAGATTTTTTAGGCATGGATAAGGATGTAAAATCTTCAGAGAAAAGAAAAATCCGTACCCGTTATGCTGTGCATTTGTCTTTTGCTTTTTTGATGTTTTTGGTGATAATTGTTTTCAACTCTATCAATGATAAATCTGTTGTAAGTATGATTTTCAGGATTGCATCCTACACTTATGGGCCGCTTTTGGGCTTGTTTATTTATACTTTGGCGTTCAAAAACAGACAGACGAGAGACCGTTGGGTGCCGCTCATTTGTTTGGCTGCACCGCTAATCACTTGGTGGATAGTGGCCAACTCGTCTTTGTTTTTTGGTAGTTATATGTTTGATAACGAGTTAATTATACTTAATGCGTTAATCACTGTTTTGTTGCTATTGCTCAACAGCAAAAAATCTTAATATTGATTGGTACCTAGCAAAACCAATGTACAGGCTTCTTCAAAATCAATATTGTTTTGGGTTAAAATTGTTTGTAACTCCTCGTTTTCTGTACCGGGGTTAAAAATAACTCTTTGGGGCTGTAATCCGACGATATAATCATAATATTCTTTTTGCCTTTGTGGATTAAGGTATAAGGTAATGGTATCGATTTTTTCAAAATCAGGTAAATCTGTATGAAAAACCACCTCGTCAATCGCACCTTTTTTATTGCTGATAGCAACTACTTCGTGCTTGTGATTGAGCAATCGTTTAATGGCTTTGTACGCATATCTGTCAGGCTTTGTCGATGCGCCTATTACTAAGGTTTTTTTTGTCATTTTTTGTCGTTTTTGTTTGCCTACAAGTTACAAAAATAATGTGCAATAGTTAGGATGATGATAGTATTCTTTAGCATCTGCCAAAAATATTTTTTCAAAGTGCTTTCATTTTTAAGAAGATAATTGTATTTTCGCTCACTAAAATTTATCAACAAAAAAATGGCAGTTTTACAAAAGATTAGAGAACGCTCAGTATTGCTACTTGTAGTAATCGGATTTAGTTTATTAGCATTTATTGTAGGAGACTTTTTGATGAGTGGGTCAAGTTTGACCACCAACAGCGTCGGATCGGTGAATGGAGAGACCATTTCCACCCAAGAATACATGGGTAAAGTACAAAGATTAGAAAGTTCTGGCCAAGCCACTGGCAGCCAAGCATACGAATCTATTTGGGGCGAAGAAGTTCGTCGTATTTTATTCGCAGAACAATTTGAAAATGCAGGGTTGAGATTAGGCAAAGATCAGTTGATCAACTTTATCAAAACTATCCCAAATTTTGCAAACAATTCTCAGTTTTTGAATGATGCAGGACAGTTTGATACTTTCAAATTCAACAACTTTTTGGCAGAATTAAAAAAAGACGAAAACTCTTGGAAAGGCTGGAAAGAGTATGAAGAGTCGCTAGAAGAACTAGCCAAAGAGCAAATTTACTATAACATGGTAAAAGGGACGGTTTATACCACCAACCTTGAAGCCAAATATGTATACAAAAAAGAAGCAGATCGTTCTACTTTTGACTACGTAACCGTACCTTATACGACTATCAAAGACGAAGAGGCTACAGTAAGTGATAGCGATATCCAAGCGTATATCGAAAAACATCAAAAACAATTCAAATCGCCAGATTACCGCACCGTAGAGTATGTTTTTGTGCCAAGTAAGCCATCGGCTGAAGATCAAAACGCTGTAAAGGCAGAAGTGCAATCGTTGATGCAATCTAGCGTTGTATTTAATGCAGAGACACAAAAAAATGATACCATTGCAGGTTTTAGCAATACAGATAACTTGGCAGTTTTTGTAAACAACAATTCTGATATTCCGTACGAAGAAACGTATTATACTAAAGAGCAATTGGCTGGCGATCACCAAGAAGCACTTTTCAACTTGTCAGCAGGAGAGGTGTATGGACCATATCTTTTCAACGATTATTATTGTTTGACGAGATTGACAGACCGTAAATCTAGACCAGAGACAGTAGATACTTCGCATATTTTGATTGCCTATGGTGCCAATGGAAAAACTCGTGAAGAAGCAGAGGCTATCGCTAATGATTTATTGACGAAGGTAAACGCAAGCAATTTTGCTGCCATGGCTACTGAGCATTCAGACGACCCAGGTTCGAAAGATAAGGGAGGTAAATTTGAAAATGTACCAAAAGGACAAATGGTGCCTGCTTTTGATGAATATATTTTTAACAACCCAGTTGGAAAAATAGGAATGGTCGAGACGGAGTACGGTTTTCATATTCTAAAAGTAGATGCGCAAAGTGAGAGCAAAATAGAGTCAGTTCAATTGGCGACTGTTGCCAAAGCTATTCAACCAAGTAGTGCCACCCAAGACGAGTTGTACAAACAAGCATCAAACTTTGAGTTGAAAGCCGCAGAAGGTGATTTTTCTAAAGTAGCTTCAGATATGGGCTTGATTGCTCATCCTGCAACTGCTGTTACTGCCTTTGCTGATCAATTACCAGCTATCGAGGGTACACATGGCGACGCGATCGCATGGGCTTACAACAAAAGTACTGACATTGGCGATATCAAAAGATTTGATGGTAGCGAAGGTCACTTGATTGTAAGAGTTGCTGAAGTGAACGAAAGTGGTTTATTGGGGGTAAACGATGCTAGAAAACAAGTAGAGCCAATCCTCCGCAAACAGAAAAAAGCAGCCTTAATCAAAAAACAAATGGCAGGCGCTACGCTAGAAGAAATTGCAAAAAATGCAAAGTCTAATGTACAAGCAGGCGAGACCAATGGTAGTACACAAACTGTAGGGTTTGTGAAAGAACCTAAAGTTGCCGGTTACACTTTTGGTACAGAAGCAGGAAAAATATCAGAACTTATAGAGGGCGAAAATGGCGTTTACGCTATCAAAACCAAAGAAGTAGTGACCGCACCAGAGTTGCCAAACTATAACGCATACAAAACAAAAGTGGTAGGTGCAAACAAAAATACTGTACAAAGCGCAGTTTTCTCAGCAATATATAACAATGCCGAGATCAAAGACAAACGTGCAAAAGTATTGAGATAATCACACCATCTTTGTAAGATAATACCTATAAAAGTCCGTTTATATAACGGACTTTTATATTTTTGTACCATAAACAACAAATAAAATTAAACAAAATGAAAGCATACGTTTTTCCGGGTCAAGGTGCCCAATTTTCAGGAATGGGAAAAGAATTATACGAATCATCAGCGGTTGCCAAAGAACTATTTGATAAAGCAAACCAAATTTTAGGATTTGATATTACCGATATCATGTTTCACGGAACAGCCGAGCAACTCAAAGAAACTAAGGTAACGCAGCCAGCCGTTTTTTTACATTCGGTAATTTTGGCAAAAACCCTAGAAAATTTTACACCCGAGATGGTCGCTGGGCATTCATTGGGCGAATTTTCTGCGCTTGTTGCTAACGGTAGCTTGTCTTTTGAAGACGGACTAAAATTGGTCGCACAACGTGCAATGGCAATGCAAAAAGCATGTGAGATCACACCTTCTACGATGGCTGCTGTGCTCAACCTCGAAGACAAAGTGGTAGAGGATATTTGTGCTTCAATCGATGGAGTAGTGGTGGCTGCTAATTATAACTGCCCAGGACAATTGGTGATTTCTGGCGAAACCTCTGCGGTAGAATTGGCTTGCGAAAAAATGAAAGAAGCTGGCGCCAGACGTGCTTTGATTTTGCCTGTAGGGGGTGCTTTTCACTCACCTATGATGGAGCCTGCTCGTGAAGAATTGGCTGCTGCAATCGAGGCAACTACTTTTCACAAACCTATATGCCCTGTGTATCAAAACGTAACGGCATCGGCGGTTGCTGACCCAGAAAAAATAAAAGCCAACTTGATTACGCAATTGACTGCACCAGTACGTTGGACACAGTCGGTACAACAAATGATTGCCGACGGTGCAACATCATTTACAGAAGTTGGCCCAGGAAAAGTATTGATGGGGTTAATCAATAAAATTGACAAATCAGCCGAAACGCTAAAAGCGTAATTACATGGCTCTCTTTGAGGACCTTTTTTGTATTCATATAAATAAAAAAATGACTCTCGATTTACGAACAGTTATCGTTACTCGATACATCACGCCTTTGCGTGAAGGCGGTTCGTTGCCTGCTTTGGCTGAGGCTTGTGACGATTTTAAGTATGTGATAAAATTTCGCGGTGCTGGTCACGGTGTCAAAGCCTTGATAGCCGAACTTTTGGGTGGCTTGATAGCCAAACAACTTGGTTTGCCTGTGCCCGAACTCGTTTTTGTAGAGTTGGATGAAGCTTTTGGACAGACCGAAGGCGATGAAGAAATTCAGGATTTACTCAAATTTAGCCAAGGACTCAATTTGGGTTTACATTATCTCTCTGGCGCTATTACTTACGATGTGGCTACCAATGATTGCGAGGCTTTGCTTGCCTCCAAAATTGTTTGGTTAGATAGTTTTATCACCAATGTTGACCGTACTTTTCGCAACACCAATTTACTGATTTGGCACAAAGACCTTTGGTTAATCGACCACGGCGCGTCATTTTATTTTCATCATGCTTGGGACAATTGGGAAAAAACCTCAGAAACTCCTTTTTTGTTAATCAAAGATCACGCATTATTGCCCAAAGCTACCCGTTTGGACGAGGCGCATCAGTTTTGTATAGAAAAACTAAACGACGATGTGCTTAGACAAATTGTGGCAGCTATCCCAGACGAATTTCTACATTGGGAAGAAGGGCCTTCGAATGACGAAATTAGAGCAACGTATTTTCAGTTTTTGTCTAACCGATTGGCCAAGGCCGATATTTTTCTAAAAGCAGCAAAACATGCAAGATAAGGTAGTTTACGAATATGCGGTAATCAGGGTCGTGCCTAAGGTTGAGCGCGAAGAGTTTGTGAATATCGGACTTATATTGTTTAGCAAACGCAAACGATACATACGGTTTGCTTATCATATTCACGAACAAAAAATTCGCGGTTTTTGTCAAGAATTTGATATTGAGCAATTACAACAAAACCTCGAATCTTTTGCTAAAATATGTGCAGGTGATAGTCAAAGCGGACCGATTGCAACTTTAGAAGCCGACGAAAAATTTCGTTGGATTACGGCAGTAAAAAGCTCAAGCATCCAGTCATCAAGACCACATGCTGGTTTTTCTGACAACCTCGATGCTACTTTTGATAAACTGTATAAAGAATTGGTGTTGTAAGTATTTTTAATGTATCTCTATGATTAAAAGAATTTATAAATCTGTATTTTTGTAAAAAAGAATATCATGTTAGGATTAAAACTGTTGACAGACCCTCGTTGGGCAAATATTGCCGAAGATAATATTGAAGAAATACTAACTGATCACGCTTGGTGCGAGCAAAAAGCTGCCACCAACGCCATTTCTTTAATCATGCTCAACTCGCAGTACGAAGACCTAGTTACAACGCTTACAGAGATTGCCATCGAAGAGATGGAGCATTTTAGAATGGTACATGAGATTATCAAAGAGCGTGGTTACCAATTGGGTATGCAGCGCGAAGACGATTATGTGAGCAAGTTGTATAAGTTTATGAAAAAAGATGGTAGTCGCAACGATGCTTTTATTGACCGTTTGTTGTTTGCTGCCATGATAGAAGCACGTAGTTGTGAGCGTTTTCGGGTGCTGTCAGAGAATATTAAAGATCAAAAACTGGCTACTTTTTATAGAGATTTGATGATAAGCGAAGCCAATCACTACACTACTTTTCTCAAATTTGCCAAAAAATATACCGAGCGTGTAGATGTAGACAAACGCTGGAAAGAGTGGCTAGACTTTGAAGGAAAACTGATTCAGAGTTATGGCAAAAAAGAATTTGTTCACGGATAAAAAAAACTCACAAGTTTGTTGCTTGTGAGTTTTACTTTTTATTGCTCTTTGCTCTTTTGTTCTTTGTTGAAGTAAACCAAGTAATAATACATTTGTTTTTCTTCGTCCCAGCCTTTTTCAATAAATTTTTCGGCGGTATCTGGATTGATAAAATCTAACTTTATCTGCACGTTGGTATCTAGCTGTATCACATTTTTTATCTTTTTGCGCGCATCGCTAACAGCGTGATTGGCAATCGGGAAATTAGATACATCTTCGATAGAGTATTTGTTGGCTCTATCGGTTTTATAACTCTTGAATTCGGCTTGTAAATCAGGGTTTTCGATTACCTCATTCATAAAATTACTTTCTTCAAACTCATCGTTTTTGGCAAAATAATTAACCGAACGGTTCATAAACATTACTTCTTCTTTTTTGTCTTCGGCTGGTAAAACGACATCTTTAGCAAAGTCTTGGACAAATTTCAGGTATTTTTTGGTCATAAAATTTTCGTCCTGAAAAATATCAACATTCAAAAAATTCTCTAACCAATATCTGGCGTCGTATCTGTTTTGGTCCACAGACAAAATTTTGTATCCTTCTTCTTTTTGGTGATTAAAAATAATACAACCTTTGTCGAGTTTGCTAAGGTTTACACCTTGTTGCAAAAGCATATTGAGGTCGTTTTCTCTTTCTTCGAATTGTAAAAAATCGGTTTTCAACTCACTTTTAAAAATGGCAATAGCGTCAGTTTTGTTGTTGTCGATATATAAGTTTGTCAGATAGGTAACATATACTTCGCCGCTTTTGATGTGTGGGTGGTTTGATTGCTCATACAAGTGTTTGGTGATTTTTCTCGAAACCTCATGCGCCTTGTCTGGGTTGTTAAAAATCTCTGCAACAAAGTTGTACATTTCGTTGTAATCCAAATCTACATCGTGGGCAAATTGGTAATAACTTTCTTCTTTGTCTCTAAAAGGTTTGAAAAAATATTCTTTCAATAGCGGGGTGATTTCATCCGTCAATTTATATGGATTTTCGGATAAAAATATCTCCTCATTTTTGCTTTTGTTGCCCACACGGTGGATCGATAGATTTTCTATCTGAGTGTTGTATAAGTTAATCATTCTCTATGTTGGTAATCATTAATATTCGTTATCGTAACCAAAATCATCAAATTCGTCATCGCCTTCAAAAATATCAAACTCGTCATCATTGATATCTTTGGTGTCAAAATCAAAAGAAACTGCGTTATCAGCTGGTGCTTCGCCAAAAGAGTAGAGTAGGGCGGGTAATTCTTTCTCTTCGCTTTCGTCAATATCTTGTATCTGAGCGAGTTCTACAAAAAATGTCCACATATTAAAAGGGTCGTAAATATGTAAAATTTTGGTCTGATTTTCGTCTAGTAAATCTTTGATTTTAAAATCAGCCATCACCTTTTGCTGCCATGGTTCTTCACCCATATCAAACAACGGGATTTCTTCTTTTTGCGTCCAATCGTCGTCACTAGTATAAAAAGAACCACCTTCAGAGCCGTCAAAACCAAATGCATTGACAATAGTGTTGTGCAAATCTTCTAGGCTCGCCGTGCTCAAAATAGCAATATCTCTAAAAACGTCTTCTTCTGTGTCTAATATTATTCTAAACTTGTAAACCATTTGTTGTTTTTTTTCAACAGCAAAGTTAGAATTTTAAAACGATTTTGAGGTGTTTTTAATTTAGGTATTTTTTGTTATAGGCGGATAAATGGTTGATGAAAAATAGTTATAAGTTTTTGAATGTTAAATATTTAGGTGGTTGTTTGATGGATTGTTTTTTTGATTATATTTATATATTAATCTTAAAAAATTGTTGCTATGAGTGAAAATCAATCTATTTTAGTTAAACTACTCAAATCTATTTTTAATTTATTTGGTAGTTCATCAGATTCGTCTAGCCAAAGTTCGAATCAAAAAACAGGAAACATCAGTCAATTTTCTCATTGTTTTAATTCTTTTAGCGAATTGGCTCTCGATGTGATTATTGAAGACCTTGACGAAAGCGTACTTTATGTAAAAGGTGCTGTTACTGTTAACGATTGGGAAGCGTGGTTGCGCGAAGCCTTAATCGAATTTAGTGAGTTTATGGGTGTTTTAATAGACGGAAATTTAACCGTAAACGGCGATGTGCGTTTAAACACGTTATTGATG
Source organism: Flavobacterium sp. (assembly GCA_041583035.1). GTDB lineage: Bacteria > Bacteroidota > Bacteroidia > Flavobacteriales > Flavobacteriaceae > Flavobacterium. Next base: position 4,141 of record JBFHGP010000055.1, on the reverse strand, counting down.
GTTACCGGTAACTTTTCAGTAGAAAAATTAATTGTAGACGAACAATCTCTTGCCGTTGGCGGAGATGTAAACGCTTCTAAATATGTGAGTGTTTTAGGCACAAACGGACCGCATATTGACATTAATGGTAAAACCAATGCGCCTTATGTTTTGGTGCAAAACCAAGTATCTATCAATCTTACGCCAACTTCTGAGAGTTTGTTGTTTAAGGTAACCGAAATTAATCGAGAATTTGCCGATTGTTTTATAGACGATATTCGTGGCGAAAGTGGCGAAGGTGCAATGAAGTATTTTTATGTAGAAATGAATCCTATTTTGCGAAAACTCAATGAAGACGTTTATCCGTTTACCAAACCTAAAGATGAAATGTTAGCATTGCTAAAAGCGCATCCTAGCTATCAATCTGGTTTGTTAAGTGATAGTCACCCGAGTTTTTATAAGGATTGATGTTACTTATAAATATTAAGGGTTAAGTTTTTGATTATTATCAACTTAACGCTTAATGTTTAAAACTTATGTTTTACCACTCAAAATTTTAACTTGTATAAAGAGATGTAACAGCAAACCAATGAATCCAATTACATAAAAATACCAATGTGTAGCAACCAGCTCAAAAAATACTTCATTCATTAGCCAAGTTGTGCCAAAATTAATACGATAATCCCAAGCGACTTGTGTACACATTACTAGAAAAAAGAAACTATAAATAGTGACAACCAACAGCTTGTACCAATTGTATTTACAAAGTCTTTTTTGAGTAAAACCATAAACGCCAGCAAGCAACACACTCAACGTAATGTAAATAAAAGGCGCATCACGATATACACCACCTGTGAGTTTATACGCTTCAAACTGACTCCGAAACACTTCTTCAAAAAGATATACTGGCAACCATAGCGATACCCAAAGAAAAATATATTTTATAAACTTACTACTCATCACTTAACACTCAAAACTCAAAGCTTAACACTCACTCTCCTAAATCCATTTCGCTTCAATCCCCATAGCGTTAAACTTATCTATCATTTCTTGCGAAGCGTAGCACAAAGTGGCCTTTTTAAGATAGGGGAATTGCTTGGCATCTTCTACCGAAGCTATGTTCCAATAATCTTCATAACCTTCGCACTCCAAGCAGGTATTGAGATAAATTTCGTTACCGCCATCTTGATAGATCTCAGTAATTTCATTTGCGTATTTCTGCGGAATGGGCAGGTTTTTAAAATATTCCATCACTTCTGGAATCACCTCAAAGCGTTCTTCTTCGGTATCTATTTTCCTTTTTTTGTAGGTTTTGATAAATTCATAAATATCAAATTTGGGGTGCAACAATTCCTTTTCATACATCAAGATTTGAAGAATACAGAGTTTAAAATTCAAATCTGTAAACGAAAGTGTTGGCTCGTTGAGCGGACGAATGGTGTATTTATCTTCCGGTAAATTATAGTATTTATTGTACGAAATGTTTAAACCAAAGGGCTGCTCATCTTCCGGAAGTTGTAATCGTGTTATGCGCCACAATCCTTGGAGAAAAGGGCTTTCTACTTTTTGGGTTGGAAGAACAAAACGCTCGCCATCGATCCATAATTTGCCTGCAAACAGTTGTTTCGGTTGTACGCGTAGCTTATTCCGGTGTTGGTACTGGATCATTAGGCTAATGGAATTGATGGATTGCATTGCCTTTATACCCAAGGTATCCCAAACATAAGTTTTTTGAAAGCTGTATTTGTCATCTGTTATCACTCTATTGGCTTTTCCAAACAGGCTTTCTATTTGTTGCAGTTGAATAGGAAAATCAATGGATTTTACATTAATAATCAATTTGTTTTCATAGCAATAAATAGTAGGTTTTAATTTATTTTTTCTTAAGAAGGTAAACATAGGTGAGGGGGTTTAACTGCTCTCAATAGAGCTTGAAATTTTACTAAATTCTTTAATAGCCAAATCTTTTTTATGTATACAATAGGTGAGCGTTCCGGCGTCCCAAAAATTAAAATCTCCCACACTTTCCATACACAAAAGAGCCAACCACTCATTGGGTTTTCCGCCAAACTTGGTCGCCGCCTGAGCCTCCGGAGATTCGTGCTGCGTAAACACATAAGCATTGCATTTGTGCGAACCGAATTTGTTTTGTTTGGCGCTCCAACCAGGTGTATTCAATTGGTCGGTCAATTCCTGAACAGCTTCTAAAACGGCATCAAAGGCTTTCCAGGCTTCATTGTCGTTATCATCGATATGAAACAACTGCGCATAATCTGGAAACTCCTGTGCAAAATAATTGGGTGCATTATAAAAATCTGGGATAGAAACAGCGTTTTCAAAAGCAACAGCTTGCGCTGGTCTTAGGTCTGAAAAAGTGTGGTCATAATCTATCCAATTGTCTTGTTCTGTATATGCGTAGCGCTTTAGATTTTCCGTTTTTTTATGATAAAGAATGATGGGTTTTTCGGCATATTCTTCAGTATTTACAAAAAAGTACAGCATTCCCGTTCGTGGCAAATACGATTGAAACGCTGCGGCATCTTCACAATTAATCTGTGCGTGAAACAGGTATAATTCACCGTTTTCATTGGTAGGATGTGCCATATCTTCAGGCAAATCGGGCGCGCCACCCACTTTTGATGCACCTATGGCAATGTCTTTTTTTGCTTCTTCAAGAACTAAATAGGTTGCCATTTTTGCCACATCAAGTAGAAAATCTTTATACTTGGCCAATACAGGAAAGGCATCAATAGCTGTTGCTAATGCAGCTTTTTCTTTGGGATAATGACTTAAATTGAATAAAGTCGCATCGATTTCCGCTGTGTTTTTCGATTTGTATTCCCAATCAAAGAGGCGTTGCTTTTCTGAAATTGTCAAGTCAGTTGCTATATTTTTGAAAGCTTTGGGCAAACTTGTAAACGGATTGTTTTTAATATAGAAATAATTCAGTTCCAGATTGGCATAGCTTTCTGGCAAGGTTTTTAACTGATTATTGGCTACCGATAAGCTTTTTAAATTAGGTAGATTCACCGTTTCGGGCAACTTGGTAAGCTCGCCATTTAGCGTTAAATGTTCTAAGGATGTAAGTTGAAATATACCTTGTGGAATATCTTGCAGCGGACAAGCATTTACTGAAAGCCTTTTTAGTTTTGGCAATTGCCCAATGCTTTCCGGTAAGCTTGTAATAGCAAGGTTTCCGAAGTAGATTTCTTCCAAATCACACAGTGTTCCCAAACTTTCAGGTATTGAATTTATTGCCAAGGCATCGTTTTTATCATACCTATTTCTACCCGGTTGTTTGCCGATGATGGACAAGGTTTTTAGTTTTTTGTACAAAACGATTTCGGTTGGAAAACGCTCCAATTTCGGATTGAAAATCTGTAAATGTTGCACCTCGTTTTTTGGTGCTTGTTGTGCTTCTTCCCAAGAAAAATAATAGTCGCCCCAGTTTAGATGTTCGGTAGTAAAATGCCAATAAATTTCTACCGGAAACACCTTGTTGTGTTTATGCTCGCTATGGATATTGCCCAAAATTCCCAAGCGGTTGTTATCAAAAACCACTTGGCCGTCAAACTGAAGACTGTAATCCAAATCGCTAATGCGGAGGTATTTGTGGGTGCTGGTTTTTCCTTTTTCTATCGTAAAAACGCCTTTGGGTTGTTGGTTTTGGTAAACAGTATCGGTATGAAAGGTGATTTTTATGGTGTTTTGCGCGTATTGGGTGAATAATTGTTGGTCGATGGCTTTGTTTAAATCGCTGACTTTTAGGGCAAGTTCAACAAACAATTCGCGCCCTACATTGATTTTGGATGCCGAAGAAATTTCAACCTTAAAAGTGCCTATTCTAGCAAGGTTTTCGCCGTTTTTTGGTGGATTGAATGACGGTGTTTCCAATGATTTTGCCGTTGTTGGCGTTGCTACGGTTTTGTTTTGTATGGCCTCCAAACGTTTTTCAATGGCTGCCAAACGTTCTTCAACAGCCTTGTTTTGTGCATCGATATGTTGGCGATAATTGCCTAAAAATTCCAAACTATGAATGGCGTTCCACATCAGCGATAGGTGTGTATCAATATTCCCCGCTTCACAATCCACAGAAATTTCGAGCATAAACTCATCATCCAACGGAATATTGATAAAATAATGATGAATTTTTACTGCACCT
>JBFHGP010000054.1:0-14144 GCA_041583035.1 Flavobacterium sp. | reverse complement strand
TGGATTTTTTGGAATTTTTGGACTCTACCTCGTTGCCTCGACTGATGAGGGAGGATTAGGATTCAACCATATTGAAAAAGGAAACATCATGGGTAACGTAACAGCCATTTTGTATTTGCTTCCGCTATTATTCGGCGTGATTGCTGATCGTATTGGTTATAAATTATCACTGACCATCTCCTATATTATTATGATTTCGGGCTATTATCTAATGGGCGAAGTCAGTACCTACTGGAGTGTATACATGATGTTTTTGTTGGTTGCCTTGGGCGCAGCATTTTTCAAACCCGTAGCTTCGGCTATCGTTGCCCGAAACACCGACGATACTACGGGCACACTCGGATTTGGGATTTTTTACATGATGGTAAACATTGGTGGTTTTATAGGGCCAAATTTATCTTCTTATCTGAGAACTGAATTTGGTTGGAAAATAATTTTTATCCAAGCGGCTGTTGTTATCGGAATTAACCTATTAGTTGTACTTTTTTTCTTTAAAGAACCAAAAGTAGAGAAACCAAAAGAACCTATTGGAAAAGCCATAAAAGACTCTGTCTTGAATATTGTCGAGGCTTTAAAAGACACTCGGCTTACTATATTATTAGTACTAATGGTAGGTTTCTGGACGATGTTTAACCAGTTATTTTACACCTTACCTAACTTTATTGATGATTGGGTAAACTCTGCGAATATCAGCAATTGGATAAATGAAAACATTCCATTTTTTGGTACTTGGCTCACTCAAAATGGACAAGTAAAACCTGAAATGTTTGTAAATTTAGACGCTTTTATGATTATCGTTTTGCAAGTATTTATCACCTATTTTGTTACCAATAAAATCAGTCACCTTAGCGCGATGATACGAGGAGCAATTATTGCATCAATCGGAGTTGGATTAACCTTTTTCACACACAATCCGCTATACACTATCATTGGTGTAGTAATTTTTTCTATTGGAGAAATGATGTCAAGTCCAACCTTATCTTCATTTATTGCATTGATTACACCTAAGGGTAAAGAAGGCCTGTACCAAGGTACGTATTTTCTACCAGTTGCAGCAGGTAATTTTGTCACAGGGTTTATATCTGGTGGATTATACCAATCATGGTCCGACAAGTTATCTATTTTACAAACCGAATTAGAAAAGCGAGGAATAGAAATGCCTGACGTTGTGAGCAAAGAGCAATTTATCGAACAAGGTTCAGGAGCTCTCGGCTTGTCAATTAGTGAATTTGAAAAGCTATTCCAATTGAAAGAAAAAAACTTAGATTATACCGCTATCGGAGAACAATTTTTAGAATATGCAACCAAAAAAGGCATTGACGTTTCTAATGTACACATTCCTTTTTCTAAAAGTGACTATTTTGCCTTGGCTGAGCACAAATTAGGCATGGGACATTGGGAGATGACCGATATGCTTTGGCAAAATTATCAGCCCAACAAAATATGGTGGGTAATTGTCGGAATCGGTTTATTTTCAATCATTTCGCTTACTATTTACGACCGATTTATCATCAAACCATTAGAGAAGAAAAAAGCAAATTCTCAATAAAAACACTTTATAAATTAAATATTTTAGCTATCTTTCGAGCTTGAAAAACAAAAAAACAATTAAATAAATGGCAACAGAAGCTACAAATCCAGACTTTTTTAAGTCTAAAGTTCTCGGACACCCGGCAGGGTTGTTTGTACTTTTTTTCACAGAAATGTGGGAGCGTTTCTCTTTTTACGGGATGCGTGTATTACTCGTTTTATTTTTAACTGCGGCACTTACCGGAAACAATCCGGGCATGGGTTGGTCGGCAGAGAATGCTGGAGCATTGTATTCTACTTATGCCATGCTGTTGTATATTACCCCAATTTTTGGAGGTATTATAGCTGATAGATATATAGGTTATCGATGGGCAGTTGTGATTGGTTCTATAGTCATGACCTTGGGACATGTAATCATGTTTTTTGATTCAGAAACTGCTCTTTATTTTGGTCTGTTATGCTTAGTTTTAGGTACTGGCTTTTTTAAACCTAACATGACCTCTATTTTATCTGAAATGTACAAAGCTTTTCCGGAGAAAAAAGACGGCGCATACACCATTTTTTATATGGGCGTAAACGCTGGAGCTTTTTTTGGGATGATGCTTTGTGGATACCTTGCTAGAGAAATGGGATGGCACTATGGTTTTGGCTTAGCTGCTATCTTTATGGGACTAGGTACATTACAATTTTGGTTGGCAAAACCTTTGTTTGGAGACATTGGAGGTATTCCTAAAAAAGATAATGATGAATCAGAGTCTATTGATTTAATCAAAAAAGATATTGAAACTGAAGACGAATATGTTGAAAGAGTTAAAAATAATAAAAGGAATCCTTTTAGTACACTCGACTATATTTTAATTGGTTTTACGACCATCGTGGGGTTATTATTTGCCTTTGATGCACCATTATACGTAATAGGAGACATTGACTTTTTACCTAGTTTTGACTTTTCATTCTTAAATATTGGACTCGACACAGTTAGAGGAATGTATATACTTATTATCATTGGACTATTAGTATTCATTGGTTTAATTATCTCAAGACTTGTTCGTTACGACAAAATAATTAGAGACCGAATGATTGCAGTAATCATTTTTGCGTTTTTTACTATTTTCTTTTGGATGAGCTTTGAACAAGGAGCATCATCATTGGTGTTATTTGCCAGAGATAGTGTTGACCGCTCTTTGGTAGGCACATCATTAACTATATTTAATATTGTCAACACCTTACTTACGGTTGTTCCTCTTTTATTCATATCATGGGTATTATTTTTATTAGCCAAACAAACATGGAAGAAGGCAGCAATAACAAATATTGTATTAGTAGTGACCTTCATAGGTGTTTGGGCGATCGCAATATGGATGCTAAACAATGAATTTAGCAAGGATGCTTCAGAAATTGACCCTACTTGGTTTTCTATATTAAACTCATTCTTTATCATTGCCTTTGCCTCATCTGTTTCTAAAATATGGGATTCAAAATTTAACCCTCCCGCTGCAGTCAAATATGGAATGGGACTAATAATTATGGCCATCGGCTTTGGTCTATTAGCCTATGGTTCTTACGGTATTGTCGAAGGTGTAAAAGTATCTATGATGTGGTTAGTTTTTGCTTATTTATTCCATACACTTGGTGAACTTTGCTTATCTCCTGTTGGGTTATCTTATGTATCAAAACTAGTACCAGCTCGTATGATTGCCTTTATGTTTGGAATGTGGTATTTGGCTATCGCTATCGGAAATAAGTTAGCCGCATTATTAGGTGGGCAAATCGACAACATTACAGAGCAATATTCATTGTCAACATTTTTCTTGATATTTACCATCGTACCTGCAGTTGCTGGAGTTTTGGTAATGTTGCTCAACCCTGTTTTGAAAAAATTAATGCACGGAGTAAAATAATAGGCACAGTTTTTGCAAACATTCAAGTATAAATCTAAAAAGTAAAAAAATGAAAAAATTAGTTTTATTATTCTTGCTAACCGCCTTTAGTTTTGGCGCACAAGCACAAGTAAAATGGATGACCATGAAAGAAGCTGTGGCTGCGCAGAAAAAAAACAATAAGCCTATCTTTATCGATGCTTATACGGTGTGGTGTGGGCCTTGCAAAATGTTAGACAAAAACACATTTAGCAATGCAGAAGTTGCCAAAGTATTGAACGAAAAATACAACCCTGTAAAATTTAATGCAGAAGGTAACGAAACCATAGTATTCAATGGCAAAACATACAGCAATCCAAAGTATGTAGAAGCACGTAAAAACTCTAGAAACGGTTTGCACGAGTTTGCCAGAGCCATTGGCGTAAACGCCTACCCGACCATGAAAGTGATCGACGCATCGGGCAAAGCTACCAAAAATATTGTAGGTTACAGAAACGCACAGCAATTGTTGTCTGAGCTGTAAACTTATTATTCTAAATACACCAATCCCTTTTCGCGCATATCGTGGAAAGGGATATTTTTTTGTATGCAAGTAGCACGCCACAAATCTTTTTTCCATGATACATTTTTGGCATGAAAAATCACTTTTTTGGGTTGTAAGTCAGACAAGCAGCGATCTAAGTTAATGTTAGGGCTGTCGTACAAAACCAAATAATCTACAGAAAAATCAGTGGGATAAACCGCTGTACTGTCTATAACCAATAACCGATTTTGTCCAATCCACGCTCTGTTAAACGGCAAATATTGGCAATCATCCACAGACAATCCATGCGCCTGACGATAATCGATAATGTAATTTTTTACCTCCATGGATTGGTTGGCATAAACTCTCATTTTTTGTTGATTTAATTGTGCCAACACAACCGTTTGCGTATCATAAAACAAAACTGTTTCTTTTTTATCTTTATTCGAAAAATAGCTTTGATAATATGTTAACTGAAAAATTATCAACAAACTAAAAGCAGCAATCAAAACTTTGTATCGTTTAGATTTTACCCAAAATGCAATTGTAAAAACTAGCAGTGTCAACACCATCGTTTGCACCAAAGTCAGCGGTACATCGGCAACAATTGCATGCTCAAAAGCCGTTATTTTACTCAGTAAATAATTACTTAAATTCAGTACAAAATCTAAAATTTTGCCTATCAATATGGCTAAATCTGACCAAAGTAGATTAATCAGCAACAAAGCCAAGGCGATAATCAAAGCTAATGAATTGAGCGGAATCGCAAAAAAATTGCCCACCAAAAACAACAACGGAATTTGTCCAAAATAATAAACAGACAACGGCAAAACTCCCAATTGAGCCACCAATGATACGCCTAGAAGAGTTTGCAACCAAGCCAAAACTCTGTAACGATGGTTGACAAAACGCGAAATAATTGGGTACATATAAACAATGGAGAAAACTGCTAAAAAGCTCAATTGAAAACCCACTTCAAACAAAAAGGCTGGTCTAAAAATCAGCATGAAAAAACCTGTCACAGCCAAGATATTAATGGTAGAAGAACGCCTGAAAAACAATTGCCCTACACCAAACAAACCAAACATGACAACCGCGCGTACCACAGAGCTAGCCAAGCCAGAAAGGCATGCAAATGCGATAAGAAACAGCAAAATAATCAAAAATTTGAGTCGTTTGTCATAAAACAAATACCCAATCGTATAACGAAGTGCAAGGTACAAAATACCCACGTGCAAACCTGATACTGCCAGCACGTGCATCACGCCGGCGTTGCGGTAATTGCTGACCATCTCGTCTGTAAGCTCAGACTTATCGCCAAAAAGCAACGCCATCACCACGCCTTGAGTATTCTCATCAAATTGATGTTGGGCAAATCCATCAATGAGTTTTTGCCGAAAATAATTGATGTAATACTTGATATTTTTTTGCTCACTCAAGGCAATTATCGCATGCTCCGAATATAACCTGGTCTGATAAAAAACACCTCTGTTCGCCAAATAAGACTGGTAATCAAATCCGTACGGGTTTTTGGGTGACGAAATCTCCTCAAAAGTAAAAATGCCTGTAATTTTCTGGCTTACCGCTAAAGATTCCATTTGGTTGGCTTGATAAAAAAGCACTTTAAATGGTTGTTGACCATCCATCTGCACTTCAGCATAATACCGATGATAGTAAGCGTTGGACTTCAGCTTTTCTGTAATCAATAAAGAGGCTGCTTTGTCTTTGTTGTCTAAAATAGGTTTTACAGGTTTTTGCCATTCGGCCACCAAACCACCAAGCGCAACAAATAGCAAAATCGTAGCACAATAAAAAATCTGAATACTTCGAATATGAGTCGAATTTCTCAGTAAACACCAATGTAAGTAGCACAAAAATAAAGTAAGTAGCGCTACGGCCGAGCCATAAAAATACACGTCAAAAACTTCAGTGAATTTTGACCACACAATCCCCATTGCCAAAGCCAACGCAATAGCAATCATCGGATATTTTGGTATCCTTTTTTTCATAGCCTAATAAAGGTAATAAAAAAAACAATTTTTAAACAAATTTTAACATAAAAAAACACCTAAGTCAAAATGAAATAGGTGCAGTTTGAATGGTATGTTTGTATAATTAAATACTGTTGCGGTCGTAAATACGGTTGATTTGTGTAAAATTACGGCGGTAATAATTTTCGTTTAGTGAGTTGATAGAAACCCCTTTTGAAGAAGCAGAGTGAATAAATTTGATTTCGTCCCCATCTACCTCAATCACAATGCCCACGTGGTTGATTACGCGCGAGCCACCATTTTTGAAGAAAATCAAATCGCCAGGTTTGGCTTCAGCTTTACTGATTTTTTCGCCCATTTTTGCCATCTCTCTAGACGTGCGAGGCAAATTGATATCAAACATATCAAAAGCAGTTTTCACAAAACCCGAACAATCCATGCCCGAGCGGCTCATCCCTCCCCATACATATCTGGTGCCTTTGTAATCTGACGCGACATTCAAAATTTGTTCAGTCAAATAACATTTTTCTTTGCTAGCAATAGTTTTGGGCGCTGCGGGTTCTTCAATAGCGTTGAGTCTTTCATTGATTTCGGCAATCGAAATCTCAGCTTTAGACTTGGTATTGGCCGATGCTTTTTCGGGTGATTTATAATACTTTGAAGATTTGTTTCTGGATGTTTTCTTAACGACGGTTTGCGCTTGGGCAACTTCTCCGAACAAGAAAAACGAAACACCGAGCAAGGAATATACTATGGCTTTCATTAAATGTTTTTAAATAATTAATACTTGACGGAAACAAATATAACGGAAATTTATTTTTTTAAAAACCTAAATTTTTCTTAATATTTTTTGCAACGTTTCTACTTGCGTTGCCATCTGCCAATTTTTGCTGTAATTGCTGGTAGTTTTCGAGCATTTTTTGTCGCTCTTCGCCTTCCAATATTTTTTTTAATTCTCGTGTAACCGTTTGCGGATTACACTCTTTTTGTATCAACTCTCTGACCACTTCTTTATCCATAATTAAGTTGACCAGCGAGATATAATCCAAATTAATCACTCTTTTGGCAATCTGGTAGGATATCGGATTTGCCTTATACATCACCACCTGTGGCACGCCAAACAGCGCGGTCTCTAGCGTAGCCGTACCCGAAGTAACCAAGGCTGCATGTGCATGATGCAAAAGGCTATACGTTTGGTTGTTGATAAAACGAATATTTTTATCGTTGATATAGGGCGCATACAATGCATAATCTTGCCCAGGCGCACCGGCAATTACAAACTGATAATCAGAAAAATGTGCCACCACATCGAGCATTACCGACAATAATTTTTTGATTTCTTGTTTTCTACTTCCTGGCAACAATGCAATAATCGGTTGGTCGCTCAACCCGTGTTTTTCTCTAAAGTCGCTAGGATCGGTTGTTTTGAATTGCTGGATGGCGTCAATCAACGGATGCCCAACATATTGTACCGAAAAATGATGTTTTTTCTCATAAAAATCTTTCTCAAAAGGCAAAATCACATACATATGATTTACATCTCTTTTGATTGCTTTGATACGACCTTCTTTCCAAGCCCAAATTTGTGGCGAAATATAATAATGTGTGTCAAAACCGCGTGTTTTTGCCCATTTGGCAATACGCATATTAAACCCAGGATAATCAATAAAAACTATAACATCTGGATTAAATTTTTGAATATCTTCTTTGCAAAATTTGATGTTATTGAGAATAGTTTTGAGATTCATGATTACCTCAGCAAACCCCATAAAGGCCAAATCTTTGTAATGTTTGACCAACTGACCTCCGGCTTGTTGCATCAAATCGCCTCCCCAACAGCGAATATCCGCTTGTGGGTCTTCCTCTCTCAAGGCTTTGATGAGATTAGCTCCGTGTAAATCTCCTGACGCTTCGCCTGCAATGATATAATATTTCATCTTACCAAAAAACAAGTAATGCGATACAAACAAATGACAAAATCACTCCGCGAGCTGCCATGTAATTGTCTTTGTTCAACAACAAGTAAAACAGTAAAATATTGGGTATAGACCCTATAGACAGGGCTTTTCCCCACAGATTATTCACTTCAAAAGATTGCATGATAGCCAACACGTCAGACTTCATCCAAAAACTCAACAACAAGCTGCCGAAGATAAAGGCTATCACCAATGCTATGGCAAATCCGAATATAAAATTTAATACCTTATTCATTTAGTTTCCAATTATTTATTGTAGTGATGGCATGATATGCGGTGAGGTCAAACTGTACTGGCACCACCGAAATATATCCGTGGCTAAGTGCCCATTCATCGGTGTCTTCGCCTTTGTCGTGATTGACAAAATTGCCCGTTAGCCAATAATATTCTTTACCATGCGGATTTACGCGTCGGTCAAAACTCTCTTCCCAAACTGCTTTGGCTTGTCTGCAAACTTTGATGCCTTTGATGTCTTTTTTAGCGATTTTCGGAAAATTAACATTCAGCACCACGCCTTCAGCCAATCCGTTTTCGAGGGTTTCGATAGTAATTTTTTTGATATAATCTTTGAAAGGAGAAAAATCTGCATTCCAGCTAAAATCTCCCAACGAAAAACCAATAGCAGGCACTTTGCTCATCCCCGCCTCTACCGCAGCAGACATGGTGCCAGAATAAATCACATTGATAGACGAATTGAAACCGTGATTGATGCCAGAAACGCAAATATCTGGTTTTCTGTCTAATAACTGGTCAATGGCTATTTTTACACAATCTACCGGTGTACCCGAACAAGCATATTCGTGCTTCAGCATTGGGTCGATAGAAACTTTTTCTACAAAAAGGGTGTTATTGACCGTAATGGCGTGCCCCATACCCGATTGCGGACTGTTGGGTGCCACCACCACTACCTCGCCGATTTCTTTCATCACCTCGATGAGCGTACGGATTCCGGGTGCTGTAATGCCGTCATCGTTGGTGACTAAAATCAATGGTTTTTTCTTCATTTTTTGTAAACTCTAGTTTGCTTGGTAAAAATAAGGATTATATTATGGGTACAAAAATTTTTATGAGGAAATGGTGAGAAAGTGAGAAAGTGAGAAAGTGAGAGAGGGTGAAAAAGGGAGAAAGGGAGAAGGTGAGAAAGTGAAAAGGTTAAAAAGTGATGTAGTTATAGCAACTTTAAACCTCCTCAATTCCTCAATTCATCAATTCCTCAATTCATCAATTCATCAATTCATCAGTTCATCAATTCATCAGTTCGTCACATCAAAAACCTCTCTCACTTTTTTAGCGATACGTTGGCGTTCTTCATCGGTAAGGTTGGAGCCAGAAGGCAAACATAAACCGTCATTAAACAAATCTTCAGAAACGGTTGTTCCGTAGTAAGGAGCGGTTTCAAAAACAGGTTGTAAGTGCATTGGTTTCCACAATGGGCGCGATTCTATATTGTCTTCCAACAATGCCAACCTTAGATCTTCACGGGTTTTTCCTGTTTTTTTGGCATCTACAATAATGGCAGATAACCAATGGTTGGAATAAAAATCTGCACTTGGTTCTGTAAAAACATCTACGCCATCAATATCTTTAAAAAGATCTACATAAAAATCATGCATTTTTCTGCGTGCTTCTACCCTATTGGGCAAAACTTCCATTTGTCCGCGACCGATACCCGCTACAATATTGCTCATACGGTAATTGTACCCAATTTGTGAATGCTGGTAATGCGGGGCATTGTCACGTGCTTGGGTAGAAAGAAATATGGTTTGATCTTTATCTGTCTGATTCTGGCACACCATGGCACCGCCGCCCGAAGTCGTAATGATTTTATTGCCGTTAAAAGACAAAATCCCAAAACGCCCGAAAGTTCCGCATGCTTTTCCTTGGTAGGTTGAACCCAATGCTTCGGCAGCGTCTTCAACCACCGGAATGTCATGTTTTTTAGCAATAGACAAAATCTCGTCCATTTTTGCAGGCATTCCGTATAAGTGTACGACAATGATTGCCTTTGGTTTTTTGCCTTTTGCGATGCGGTCTTCAATAGCTTCTTGCAAAGCATTCGGACACATATTCCAGGTGTCTTTTTCTGAATCAACAAATATTGGTGTTGCACCACAATACGCGATAGGGTTAGCCGAAGCCGAAAAAGTCATTGATTGACAAATTACCTCATCGCCATGCGACACACCACATTGCACCAAAGCCAAGTGCAAAGCTGCTGTACCGGCAGAAAGCGCTGCTACTTTTACATCGGTATTTAGAAATTGTTCTAAATCTTTTTCAAAACCATTTACGTTGGGACCTAGTGGTGCTACCCAATTGGTATCAAAAGCTTCGTTTACATATTTTTGCTCACCTCCGCCCATGTGTGGAGAAGAAAGCCATATTTTAGTGTTCATATTGTTTAATTCTTTATATTTTTAAATAGCTGGGATGCGAGATTATTCTTTATAGTTATAGCCATAAAAGTAGTCATTTGTTTTTTAGTTTTTAGGGTTATAGGCATAAAAGTAGTCATTTGTTTTTTAGTTTTTAGGGTTATAGGCATAAAAAGTTTTTTATCAATACATCAATCCGAAAAGCCAAAGTGGGATCTTGTTTCCAAATCCCGTTTCTGTCTTATCCACTACAATAAAACTGTTTTTAATATTTTTTATCTGTTTAAAGCTTTTCCCTGCTCCTCCCACTTCAAATAGGTATTTATCATTGACCAAAAAATCGCCTTGTTTTGAAGCACTCATTTGATGAAATCCATTCATTTGATTTGCAAAAAATGTTTCTCTCAAATTGCCTTCATTTACACCAGAAATAGCTAACGCATATTGCAAATTCGTATTATCAAGGTAAATTTTATCAGGTTTATTCATCGAACTCATTCCTTTTTTGGAAGACATCAAATTGATCGTTAGTCCTGCTTTTTGTAAATAATCGAGATAGCGAACCGCATTGGCTCTGTTGGTTTCTATTTCAGCACTGAGCTTGGCAACATTCGGAGAAAAAGGCACTAACGAAGCCACAATCATCAGCATTTTTTTTATTTTGTGTACGGTAACATATTCAATATTTTCTACTGCTGGCAAATCATTTTCCAAAATGGTATTGACCACATTTTGCAACCTTAACGGATATACTTTTATCCCCTCTTTGTAAAACGGATAATAACCATATTCGAGGTATTTTTTAAACTCGGACAACACTTTTATTTTAGCGATTATCTCTCCTGCGATATTTTGATGGTTTTGCAAAATATCTTCCAATGCAAATGGTTTCAAATTGAGATTGTTTTCAAAATTGAGAAACTCCCGAAACGATAATCCTTGCAAATGATAAGTCACGGCTCTTCGGGAAAGGTCGGCATTAGAACGGTAGATTTCCAATATAGACGAACCGGTAAAAACCACATACAAATCGGGATAACTGTCATAAATATTTTTGAGTTCAACAGACCAGTTGGGATAGCGGTGCACTTCATCCAAAAACAAATGCGTTCCGCCGTGCGCCTGAAAATAATCTACCAAATCTAAAAGCGTGTTTTGAGCAAACCAAATATTATCCAAACTAACATAAAGCGCTTTACTTTTATCCAAAAAATTCTCGACAATATGCTGTAACAATAAAGTTGTTTTACCTGTTCCTCTTGCGCCCTTGATACCTATCAAACGATTGCTCCAATCAATTTGATGATACAAATAGCGGTAGTGCTTTGTTTCTACCGAATTCAGCAAGCGTGTATAACTTTGAAATAGTGCTTCCATGACAATTTACTTTTGACAAAAATACAGAAATAGTTCTTTCAAAAGAACGTTTTTACCCTAAAAGTGTATTTTTAAAAGAACGTTTTGTTTACAGCATTGTACTACTTCTTCATCGCAATACATAAATGACTTCGTTACTTGTTAAATGGTTAAATAGTGATATGGTTATAACAACTTTAGACATTGAACCATAAACTTAGTTACTCTGTTACTTTTATTCTGTAGAAAAGATAGTTCTAGTTTACAATATACGTTTCAACAAAAACACATCCCCCTTGATCCCCCTTCGAAGGGGGAATTTTGAACCTCAAACTTAGTCACTACGTTACTCACTCACTCCGTCACTCTTTTAGACTTAATAACTCTACCTGAGTTGCCAACAACTGTTGCACCGTCAGGGATGTCTTTGATAATTACTGCTCCAGCGCCGATAGTACACCATTTTCCTATTGTAATCCCTTGAATTACGGAAGCACCAATACCGATATGTGAACCTTCACCCATGTGTGGGGAAGAAAGCCATATTTTATCGTTCAAATTTAAAATCTTTATTTAATTTTTGGGGATGTTGTCTTGTATCAAATACAGTAAGTACACTTATTTGCTTATTATTAAAGCGATAGTAAAGTGTTGTTTGCTTTGTCACCACACATTTCCTTAGTCCTTTTTGTGTTTTAGATTCTGGAAAACTCTCTGGTTGTTTTTAATGCTATTGATAGAAAAATCTAACTTTTTTATAAATTCATTTTTTACTTTTTCAGACCATTGTTCTGTTAAGAAGTCAAAAAGTTTACGCAATTTCTTTTCTGCTGTTTTAGAAATAACAACTTCACGTTCCATTTAACGGTAATTTTGCATAAACAAATCGTAATCAATAACTTCATCATTATCTATTTCCAAAGAGGCTTTTTGTATTTCTTCTTTTTGTTCTACAGATAAATCATTCCAAAAATCACTCTTATTTTCTTTGCTGAATATTTTTTTTATAGACGCGATGATTCGTGGATTCTCTGTTTCCAAAAGCATTTTAGCCAACGCTATTTTTTCTGCTTGAATATTCATATTTTTCTATTTAAACCAAAGACTATTTATACCAAAATTACAAAATTTATCAGTATCAATCACACTCTTTTTTTAACTTCTCTATATACCTCTATTATGGCTTACACACTTTGCAGGCGGTATAACCCGATTCTTTTGCTTTAGATTTTGTTGTTTTAATTTTACTTTTTTTCAAATAATGACAGCTGCTTTTATGATACTTTTTTCCGGTTTTGGTGATGTAAACTACTTGCTCTTTGGCAATATCTGTTATATTTTCTTCTGTAAAGTTGGCTGGTGCAAAACCTGAAAAAGACAACCAAAGACTAACAACGAAAAGAAAGAAAAGATTTTTCATGGTTATTTTATTTTGATGATTCTACCTGGGTTACCAACAACTGTTGCACCGTCAGGGATGTCTTTAATAATTACTGCACTACACCTATTCATGAAATTTTATAGGTTTAGCTGGAATACCAACTGCAGTACAGTTCGCAGGTAATGATTTTGATACAACTGCGCCAGCACCTACGATTGTATTTTCACCTATTTCTAATAAATTAATAATTTTAGCACCTGTTCCTACATATACGCCAGTACCAATATTTACCTCACCTGAAATATTTACTGAGGGCATAAATGCACAATAACTATCAATAATCGTATCATGTCCTACAGTACACATTAAATTAAAAATAACGAACTCTCCAATTTTGATATTGCAAGTAAGTATTGTTCCCTCGCACACAATTGAACCTTTACCAATCTCAACATCATCATTAGATATTGATGAATTTGGATGAATAATAACAGGAAAATCGATGTTAGGATTATCAATTTTATTTAAAACAATCTTTTTAATTTTTGGATCTCCAATTGAAACACATAAACATAAGGCAGTCTCTAATTCGTTTAATTCTTTGATTCCCCCTAAAACTGGATAACCATTTACAATAGTTCCTTTGTCGACACCATCATCGAAAAAACCAATAAAATTATAAGTATTAGGAGTTTTACTGTTAATGACATCAATAATGGTTTTAACTTCACGTCCAAAACCTCCAGCTCCAAAAATTGCTATATCTTTCATAAAATATTGTGTTTTAATTATTCCCATTAAAAGGCTCTGCCGTTGCTTGACCTTCTTGACTGATTCCTTCGCTTTTAAAAACTTTTTTAAAGGTCGTAAAAAATACTTTTACATCCATCATAAAACTCAATTGATCGACATACTCTACATCCAATTCAAATTTTTTACTCCACGAGATAGCATTTCTGCCGTTCACTTGTGCCCAACCTGTAATCCCCGGACGCACTTCGTGTCGGCGTTTTTGTGTTTCGCTATACAAAGGTAGATACTGTGGTAACAAAGGTCGTGGCCCTATTAAACTCATATCGCCTTTGAGTACATTAATCAACTGTGGAATTTCATCTAACGAAGTTTTGCGGAC
>JBFHGP010000053.1:0-14227 GCA_041583035.1 Flavobacterium sp. | reverse complement strand
TTGTAGCCATATTGGTAGCTTTGGCTGTTTGGCAATTTACTGAAAGACATATCGGAAACGGAATTTTTATCTTTTTGCTATCCTTGATTGTCTTGTTGTTTTATTTCAAAAATGAAATATTAATAATGACTTTGTTCAAACTCAGAAAACAAGACATGGACGGAGCAAAAAATATGTTAGACAAAATCAAAAACCCACAAGGGGCATTGCTCAAAAAACAAGAAGGATATTATAATTATCTGAACGGAATTGTGGTTTCGCAATCCAATCTTACCCAAGCAGAGAAGTTTTTCAAAAAAGCTATAGAGTTGGGGCTCAATCAAAAAGAAGATTTGGCAGTCGCCAAGTTGCAGTTGGCAGGTATCGCCATGACCAAAAGGCGAAAAGTAGAAGCTACGCGCTTGCTCAACGAAGCGCAAAAACTAGACACCAAAAACATGCTGAAAGATCAGGTAAAAATGATGAAACAGCAGATGAAAAGAATATAAATATATCCAACGGGCTTTTTAACGAAGCTCGTTTTTTTTGCCTTCTTAACGAATGTTAAAATAATTAATCTTATTTTTGTCATAAAAAGAATATGAAAAAACTTTGTTCCGTTTTGATGTTGGCTTTGCTAGTAGCTTGCAATTCAGGCGATAGCATAATAGATGGCCAGCAAAAAAGTGTGCCAGAGACTTTGGCGGCAGCACGTATTGAGCCAAATCAGTTGACGTGGACTGCGCCCAACTTATCTTCATTTTATCAAGCCAACAACAACGTTACACTTTGGAACTCACAAAACAATCGTGGAGCATTACTTGATGCGTTGGTTTTGTCGCATAAAGATGGACTGAAAATAGACAAATTTCCAATCAACCAAATGTTTGCCTATCAGGCCAATTATCATTTGCTTAACGCAGAAAACAGAACCAAAGCAGATGCTGTGTATACCAATGCTTTTTTACAACTGAGCAAGCGAATCGCCGAAGGACACATCAACCCTAAAAAGTTTTATGGCGATTGGGAAGCTTATAAAAAAAGTATCGATTACGAAAAAATAATGATAGATGCCTTGTCTAATAATAAGGTAGAAGATGCTTTAGAGCAATTGACACCAAAAAATAAATACTATACAAATATCAAAAAAGCTTATGCGCAATATGAGGAGCTAATCAGTAAAGATACTGTACGTCCGATTACTGCAAATGACCAGTCTAAGGTTGCTTACCAATTGACCTTGTTAGGAGATAGCAAAACAAACACTACACAACTGTCTGAAGAAGAAATGACAGCCGCTCTCATGCATTTTCAGCAACGCAATGGCTTGTCGCAAACCGGAAAGCTCGATGAGTCGACACTCAAAACGTTAAATATTCCTATCAAAGATTTACAAAAAAAACTAGCTGTCAACCTTGAACGCGCCCGTTGGATTCCGGACGAGTTTGGTGATAAATATGTTATGGTAAATATTGCTGAAGCACATTTGTATTTGGTGAATAACGGAGAGGTAATCAGCGACCACAAAGTGATTGTAGGTAAGCCTGCTCGCCGTACGCCTGTGCTTTCTTCAAAATTTAGTCAGTTGGTGATTAATCCCACTTGGACTGTGCCACCAACGATTCTCAAAAAAGATTTGGCGCCGCAAGCTTCGCGTGATAGCACTTATTTTGCGCGAAAAAACATGACTATTTACAACAACAAAGGAGAAGAGGTGAGTCCGGGTGAATGGAACGCTGAGCAAGCAAAAGCCTACCGATATGTGCAAAGACCAGGAGGCGGAAATGCTTTGGGGTTAATCAAGTTTGATTTTCCAAACAATCATATGGTATATTTACATGATACGAGTAGTCGTGGATTATTTAGCCGTAAAAACAGAACCTTGAGTTCGGGATGCGTACGTGTGCAAAATCCTTTTGATTTGGCAGGGCAAATTCTTCAACTCGAAAACAGCAAAAACACCAAAGACGATTTGTTAGAAATTGTCAATCAAGGCAAAACCAAGTTTATGGCACTCAAAAAACAAGTTGCTGTGCATCAGTTGTACTGGACAGCTTGGGCTGATGAAAATGGTGAAGTGCAATTTAGAAAAGATGTTTACAATTTTGATGACGCACTATACAAAAAAATCAATTAATTTGGTGAAAAATATAATAGAATTGATCTAGAATATTTAATACTTCGAGATAATTTTGTATCTTGTACCAAAGTTTTCAAACATCAACAATAATATTAAAAGAAACTATGGGAAAATTTGAAATCACACAAAGAAAAAACGACGAATTTCAGTTCAATTTAAAAGCTGCAAACGGACAAGTTATTCTTGGTAGCGAAGGTTACACAACCAAAGCCGCATGCATGAACGGAGTCGAATCTGTAAAGAAAAACAGCGCTGATGAGAAAAGATTTGAGCAATTAACTGCCAAAAACGGCAAGTTTTATTTCAATCTAAAAGCTACTAATGGGCAAATTATCGGGACAAGCCAGATGTATGCATCAGAAGATTCTTGTAAAAACGGTATCGAGTCGGTGATGAATAACGCTCCAGAAGCTACAATTGACGATCAAACAGCCTAATTATAAATACATTTATTGGTTAATACTATCCGCAAAAGCAAAATTACTCCAGTGATTTTGCTTTTGTAGTTAATGGTAATTTTGTATTTTAGCCCAACATTAAAAATATCACCATGGATTTAAACTTCAATAAAAACGAAGATCACAATAAACTTTTAGTAGCCGAATTAAAAAGAAAACTCTCCAAAGTAAAAATGGGAGGAGGCGAAAAAAGAATCGCAAAATTACACAGCCAAAACAAAATGACTGCTCGCGAGCGCATAGATTATCTGTTGGACGACAAAGCCAATAGCATAGAGATTGGCGCATTTGCAGGCGAAGAGATGTATGCAGAGCACGGAGGGTGCCCGTCTGGAGGCGTGGTGATAAAAATTGGATATATCAAAGGTAAACAATGTATAGTAGTCGCCAACGATGCAACAGTAAAAGCAGGAGCATGGTTCCCGATTACGGGTAAAAAAAATCTACGCGCACAAGAGATTGCGATAGAAAACAAATTACCTATCATTTATTTGGTAGATAGTGCCGGAGTATATTTGCCAATGCAAGACGAGATTTTTCCTGATAAAGAGCATTTTGGCCGAATTTTCAGAAACAATGCCGTAATGTCGTCGATGGGAATTACACAGATTGCCGCCGTTATGGGCAGCTGCGTTGCTGGTGGGGCATATTTACCTATCATGAGCGACGAAGCCATGATTGTAGACAAAACCGGAAGCATCTTTTTGGCAGGTAGTTATCTAGTAAAAGCGGCCATTGGGGAGAGCATCGATAACGAAACTTTGGGTGGCGCAACCACACATTGCGAGATTTCGGGTGTTACCGATTACAAAGCCGCTGATGACAAAGATGCTTTGGATAAAATAAAAAATATTGTTGATAAAATAGGCGATTATAACAAAGCAGGTTACAATAGAACAAAAGCCGCTTTGCCAAAAGAAGACCCACAAGAGATGTATGGTATTTTGCCAAAATCTAGAGCAGAGCAATACGATATGAAAGAGATTATCAAACGATTGGTTGATGGTTCTGAATTCGAAGAATACAAAGAAGGCTATGGGCAAACTATTATTACTGGATATGCCCGCATCGACGGATGGGCGGTAGGTATTGTAGCCAATCAACGAATGGTAGTCAAAACTACTGGCGCAAAAACTAAACCAAGCGAAATGCAATTTGGCGGAGTGATATACTCTGACTCTGCTGATAAAGCAACGAGGTTTATTGCCAATTGCAACCAAAAGAAAATACCGTTGGTGTTTTTACAAGACGTTACAGGCTTTATGGTAGGGTCAAAATCTGAACATGGTGGTATCATTAAAGATGGAGCAAAAATGGTCAACGCAGTATCAAACTCTGTGGTACCAAAATTTACTGTCGTGATAGGAAATTCGTACGGAGCAGGTAATTATGCCATGTGCGGTAAGGCCTACGACCCTAGGTTGATTTTTGCTTGGCCAAGTGCAGAGCTCGCTGTGATGGGCGGCGCACAAGCAGCTAAAGTATTGTTACAAATAGAAGCCTCATCGCTAAAGGCCAAAGGGGAAGAACTTACACCAGAAAAAGAAAAAGAATTGTTTGAAAAAATTAAAGCCAAATATGATAAGCAAGTTTCGCCTTATTATGCGGCAGCTCGCTTGTGGACAGATGCTATTATCGACCCAGTAGATACCCGCAAGTGGATATCTATGGGGATAGAAGCAGCAGACCATGCCCCAATCGAAAAACCATTCAACTTAGGTGTAATCCAGGTATAATCAACAATGCGGCTATTTTATATAGCCGCATTGTGTTGTAAATATTAAAACAAAACATATCAATAATTTTGTTACTTTTGTAAAACAAAATTTTAACCTCAATTTATAGTATTATTTCATGGGAACTAATGATTCATACGGACAAGAGCTGGCTTTTCAAGCAGACAGAAGAAAAGCTTGCGTAGAACTAATCAAGATTGTAAACGACTTATGGTTTGATAAATCAATCGAATTGATTTTATTCAGAAATCAATTGTTGGACCGTAACGTAAGCGATATTATCAATTTACACGAATATGCAGGCAAATTTGTGAGCAAACCTATCAATGTGTTTGATACTGTAGAGATTGCCAGAGCAATTGCTACATCCGATTTACCTCCAGCACGTATAGACTTAGGAAAATTGACCTATGAATACCAAATTGAAGGCAATAAATACAACGACGCTTTGTCGTTTGTGGTAGATAAACTAAAAGACGCTAAAAATTCGCCAGAGATCCAACCAAAAGATGTAGTGCTTTACGGTTTTGGACGTATCGGACGATTGTTGGCTAGAGAATTGATGTCAAAAATTGGTAAAGGACAACAATTGAGATTAAAAGCTATTGTGACCAGAGATGCCAATGATGCAAGTTCGTTAGAAAAAAGAGCTTCTTTGTTGATGTACGATTCTGTCCACAACGATTTTCAAGGTTCGGTACAAGTAGATGTTGAGAACGAATCATTGATTATCAATGGGTCGCCTGTGAGAATGATTACAGCAAATCAGCCAGAAGATATCGATTATACGCAATATGGTATAGAAGATGCTTTGATTATCGATAATACTGGAGTGTTTAAAGATGAAGAAGCATTGTCGAGACACCTCAAGGCCAAAGGCGCGTCAAAAGTTTTATTGACCGCACCTGGTAAAGGAGTGCCAAATATCGTTTACGGCGTTAACCATGAAGAGTACGATGTAGATACTACCAACATTTGGTCGGCAGCCTCATGTACCACCAATGCAATCACACCAGTGTTGGCTGCTGTTGAAGAAACATTAGGAGTAAAAAAAGGTCACCTAGAGACCATTCATGCTTATACCAACGATCAAAACCTTGTTGATAACAAGCACAAAAAATACCGTAGAGGTAGAGCGGCAGCATTAAATATGGTAATTACTGAGACTGGTGCAGGGAGTGCAGTAGCCAAAGCTTTACCATCATTGGCTGGTAAATTGACGTCAAACGCTATCAGAGTACCTGTACCTAATGGTTCGTTAGTAGTGCTAAACTTGGATGTAGAGAAAGAAACTTCTGTAGAAGGAATCAATGAAATCATGAAAAAATATGCTCTAGAAGGCAGCTTGGTAGAGCAAATCAAATATTCAATCAACAATGAGTTGGTGTCTTCAGATATCGTAGGTACATCTGCGCCGTCAATCTATGACAGCAAAGCAACCATAGTGTCGCCAGATGGCAAGAGCATGGTGTTGTATATTTGGTATGACAACGAGTTTGGGTACAGTATGCAAGTAGTGCGTTTGGCAAAACACATCGCCAAAGTACGCAGATTTTTCTATTATTAATCATGTAAAAATTGAAGGCAAATGCAATTTATCGTCTATATTATAGCTTATCCGCTACTGTGGTTGATTGCATTACTACCCTTTAGATTATTATATATTTTATCAGACATAGCCTATGGGATTACTT
This sequence comes from Flavobacterium sp., assembly GCA_041583035.1. Taxonomy (GTDB): domain Bacteria; phylum Bacteroidota; class Bacteroidia; order Flavobacteriales; family Flavobacteriaceae; genus Flavobacterium. Next base: position 8,220 of record JBFHGP010000053.1, on the reverse strand, counting down.
ATTATCTCATAGGCTATCGTAAAAAAACGGTCAGAGAAAACCTCGCCTTGACACTGCCACATCTTTCTGCAGCAGAACGCTTAATCATCGAGAAAAAATCGTATCAACACATGTGTGATATGTTTTTGGAGATGATAAAAACCATGAAAATATCTCGACCAGAGATTGAAAAACGATTTGTTTTTACCAATATAGAGGTTTATCGACAGTTAGAAAAGCAACAAAAAAGCATAATCATTATGTCTTCGCATTATGCTAGTTATGAATGGTTAATATCAGTTAATTACTATACTGATTTTGAAGGATTTGCAGTTTATAAAAAAATAAACAACCAATATTTTGATGAATTGGTCAAAAAAATTAGAGGAAAATTCAATGCACATCTTATCCATATTTTTGAAACAGCCTCTGTTATCCGTTCCAACGAAAATAAACAAATAAAAGGTGTTTACGGATTGGCAGCAGACCAATCGCCTCAACTCAAAAAAAATAGTCATTGGGAAAAATTTTTGGGTATAGAAGTGCCAGTATATACAGGCGGAGAAGCATTGTCTAAAAAATTTGACATGAATGTGCTGTACCTCAAAGTAAAAAAAGTAAAAAGAGGACATTATCAAGCAACATTCGAAGTATTGGCAGATGATGTACAAACTTTACCAAAATTTGAACTCACTAAAAGATATCTGCAAAAAGTAGAAGAACAGATTTATGAAGCGCCCGAGTATTACCTCTGGACGCATAAACGCTGGAAACATCGCGGAAAAAAGAATAAACCTAATCAATAGATATTTATAAACAATTAAAAAAATAATATGTCAGACGATAAAAAAGTGATTTTTTCTATGTCGAAGGTGAGCAAAACCTACTCTTCGACCAATAAACAAGTACTCAAAGATATTTACCTTAGTTTTTTCTACGGAGCCAAAATAGGGATTCTTGGTCTTAATGGCTCAGGTAAATCATCTTTGTTAAAAATAATTGCCGGAGTTGATAAAAACTACCAAGGTGATGTTGTTTTTGCTCCAGGATATTCTGTCGGATATCTCGAACAAGAACCACAATTAGATGAAGATAAAACCGTTATCGAGGTTGTAAGAGAAGGCGTGGCTGAGACCATGGCAGTACTCGAAGAGTTTAATAAAATCAACGATATGTTTGGTTTGCCTGAAGTATATGAAGATGCAGATAAAATGCAAAAACTGATGGATAAACAAGCCGAGCTACAAGATAAAATCGATGCGCTTGGCGCCTGGGAAATCGACAATAAACTCGAGGTAGCGATGGATGCACTTCGCACACCAGACCCCGATACGCCTATAAAAGTGCTTTCGGGCGGAGAGAAAAGACGTGTTGCGCTTTGTCGTTTGTTGCTGCAACAGCCAGATGTTTTGTTGCTAGATGAGCCTACCAACCACCTCGATGCTGAGTCGGTTCACTGGCTAGAGCAACATCTACAACAATATAAAGGAACCATTATTGCGGTAACACACGACCGTTATTTCTTGGACAATGTAGCTGGATGGATTTTAGAATTGGATCGTGGTGAAGGAATTCCATGGAAAGGAAACTACTCATCTTGGCTCGACCAAAAATCAAAACGATTAGAACAAGAAGAAAAAACAGCATCAAAACGTAGAAAAACTCTCGAACGTGAGCTAGATTGGGTGCGTCAAGGAGCAAAAGGACGACAAACCAAACAAAAAGCACGTTTGCAAAACTATGACCGATTGCTGAATGAAGATCAAAAACAACTCGAAGAAAAATTAGAGTTGTACATCCCGAACGGCCCACGATTAGGTACAAATGTAATCGAAGCGATGGGCGTTTCTAAAGCATTTGGGGATAAATTGTTGTACGAAAACCTTAATTTCAAATTGCCACAAGCAGGTATTGTAGGGATTATAGGGCCTAATGGTGCAGGTAAAACCACGATTTTTAGAATGATTATGGGCGAAGAGCAACCCGATGCTGGCGAATTTCAGGTTGGGGATACTGTAAAAATCGCTTATGTAGACCAAACACATAAAAATATTGACCCTGAAAAATCGATTTGGGAAAACTTTTCTGACGGTCAAGAGCTTATCATGATGGGTGGTCGTCAGGTAAACTCTAGGGCATACCTCAGTCGTTTTAACTTTGGCGGAAGCGAGCAAAATAAAAAAGTATCTACCTTGTCGGGTGGTGAGCGCAACCGCTTGCATTTGGCGATGACTCTCAAAGAAGAAGGTAACGTGTTGTTGCTAGATGAGCCTACCAACGATTTGGACGTGAATACATTACGAGCATTAGAAGAAGGTTTGGAAAACTTTGCTGGATGCGCTGTGGTGATTTCTCACGACAGATGGTTTTTGGATAGAATTTGTACACACATTTTGGCCTTTGAAGGTAACTCAGAAGTGTATTTCTTTGAAGGAGGATTTTCTGATTATGAAGAAAATCGTAAGAAGCGTTTAGGAGATTTGGTGCCAACGCGTATCAAATACAAAAAACTGATTAGATAGTTATATATCACTATAAAAAAGACCTCAGAATTATGAACTCTGAGGTCTTTTTGTTTTTTTAAGTGATTAATACCACCTTTTTTTATTTTTTTTGGACTGACTAGATTTTCTCGATTGATTATTTTTTTTGTTGTCTCCTCGATAGTTTTTTTTTGGTGCGATTTTCGTAGATTGTTGTTTGTCAGGGGAGTCTGTCCATGGATAAGGATGGTCAGCAACCACTTTTATTTTTTTACGAATCAACTTTTCGATATCTTGCAAATAACTTTTTTCGTCTTTTCCGCAGAAAGAAATTGCTAAGCCTTCGTTGCCAGCACGGCCGGTTCGCCCAATGCGATGCACATAAGTCTCAGACACATTAGGCAAGTCATAATTGATAACAAAAGGCAATAAATCTATATCTATACCACGTGAAGCTACATCAGTCGCAACCAAAACATCAACTTCTTTGTCCTTAAAGTTATTCAACACACGCTGACGGGTATTCTGCGATTTATCGCCATGGATAGCCTCAGCAGTGATGTTGTTTTTTTGTAAAAACTTGGCTACGTTGTTTGCGCCACCTTTGGTACGTGTAAAAATCAATACGTTTTTTAGGTTTTGCGTTTGTATCAAGTGCAGTAAAAGTTTGCGTTTGTGTTCTTTTTCGACCAGATATACCTGTTGTTTTACAATGTCAGAAGCGCTGGATACTGGCGCAACCGATACGTATTTTGGGTCTTTAAGAAAAGTATCGGCAAGCTCGCGAATTGCCATCGGCATGGTGGCTGAGAATAACAGCGTTTGTCTGTTGTCGGGAGTAAGTTTGATAACTTTTTTCACATCGTTGATGAATCCCATGTCGAGCATCAAATCAGCTTCGTCGAGAATCAGTTGATGCAAATTATCTAATTGTATGTGCCCTTGCTTGTGTAAATCTAACAAACGACCGGGCGTAGCCACCAACACATCAGTGCCTTCTTTGAGTGTGTTTACTTGTGGTACTTGCGATACTCCGCCAAAGATGACCAATGTTTTTATTTTGGTGTACTTGGCATAATTTTCAAAATTTTCGGCAACTTGTATGGCTAATTCTCGAGTAGGAGTCAAAACCAAAGCTCTGATTTTCTTTTTTCTTTTAGAGTTGCTCACCATTCGGTGTAAATAATTGATAACGGGTATTGCAAATGCTGCGGTTTTTCCGGTACCTGTTTGCGCTGTCCCTACAATGTCTTTTTCTGCAAGAATAATAGGTATTGCTTGCGCTTGTATAGGTGTTGGTTTTTGATATCCAATATCTTCTATGGCCTCTTGTAAATTTCGAACAAGGTTAAAATCTGTAAAATTCATATATTTATTTATCCGACAAAGATACAGTTTTATTCGGATGTTAAGACAAATGACAGAAAAGTAGCGTGTTTAATTTTAATTTTTAAATAGTTTTATGAAAAAACATATTTATAAATGGTAAATTTGCTTTGACTAATTAAAAACATAAAACAATGAAATGGTTCCGAAATTTAGCTATGATTTCCTTTTTATCAGTAGGATTAGTAGCGTGTGGCGAAAAAACAAATAAAGAAACAGCTCCAGCATCAGGCGAAGAGGTGTCGCAAACAAACGCACAAGCAAACGAAAAAAGTGATGTGTTGGAAGGGAAATTAGCGAAAGCTGACTTCGAAATAGAAGGGATGTCGTGTGCAATGGGATGCGCAGCGGTTATCGAAAAAAAATTGGCCGCTTTGGATGGTGTAAAAGAAGCGAAAGTAAATTTCGAAACCAAAAAGGCCGAGGTTGTTTTTGATGATGCCAAACAAAATGAAAAATCGTTGCAAACAACAGTAGAAAAAGTAGCTGGAGGCGAAACCTATACAGTTAAAGAGATGCACACATCGACAATGTAATGTGTATTTGGATATAAAAAAAGCCGATTTTGAATAAAAATCGGCTTTTTTGTTTTTGTAAAAAGAATTATACTTTCATGATTTCTTCTTCTTTTTTGCTAAAAATAGTGTCAACTTCTTGCACAAAAGAGTCGGTTAGTTTTTGAATGTCATCTTCTGCAGATTTACAGATATCTTCTGCCACGCCGTTTTTTTCTTCTTTTTTGATGTCGTTATTGGCATCTTTTCGTGCGTTTCGAATACTTATTTTGGCATCTTCGGCTTCAGCTTTTGCTTGTTTTACCAACTCTTTACGCCTTTCTTCTGTTAAAACAGGGATGTTGATAATAATTGCCTCGCCATTATTCATTGGGTTTAGCCCAAGATTGGCCACCATAATCGCCTTTTCGATAGGTTGCATCATGTTTTTCTCCCACGGTGTAATTGTGAGTGTTCTGGCATCTGGCGCATTTACGTTGGCTACTTGTGATAGCGGCGTTGCCGACCCATAGTAATCAACAAAAACGCTGCCCAACATCTGCGGAGATGCTTTGCCAGCTCTAATGTTTAATAACGATTTTTGCAAATGCTTTACTGCACCTTGCATCAATTCTTTGGCTTGTTCTTTTATTAGAATAATTTCTTCTGTCATGATTTTAATTATTTAGTAAACGGTTGTACCAATAGTTTCTCCTTTACATACTTTGAGTAAATTGCCGCCTTTGTTCATGTCAAATATCACAATTGGCAATTTGTTTTCTTGGCTGAGAGTAAATGCAGTAGTGTCCATTACATTTAGGCCTTTTTGCAAAACATCACCAAAAGTTATTTGGTCATATTTAGTCGCTGTGCTGTCTTTTTCTGGGTCGGCAGTGTAAACACCATCTACACGCGTGCCTTTTAAGATTACGTCAGCATTTACTTCTATTCCGCGTAAAACAGCAGCAGTATCAGTTGTGAAATAAGGGTTTCCTGTGCCTGCTCCAAAAATTACGATTCGTCCTTTTTCTAAATGCCTTACCGCACGCCTTTTGATGTACGGTTCAGCGACAGCCTCAATTTTTAGTGCTGTTTGTAGACGTGTAAGCAAGCCGATACTCTCTAGTGCTCCTTGCAAAGCCATTCCGTTGATTACTGTGGCAAGCATTCCCATGTAGTCACCTTGTACGCGATCCATGCCTTTGCTCGCGCCAGCTACACCTCTAAAAATGTTTCCTCCTCCGATAACAATTGCGATTTCTACACCTTGGTCGTGTACTTTCTTGATTTCTTCTGCATATTCTGCCAATCGTTTAGGGTCTATACCGTATTGATTTTCGCCCATCAAGGCTTCACCGCTTAATTTTAGAAGTATTCTTTTGTATTTCATTGTGAGGAAAATTTATTTGCAAATATATCATTTTTGATATTGTTTGAAAGTAGAATTTTCAACAAATTGTAGAAAAATTATTGTTTTAAGTTATTTGTTTATTCATATTTATTTTCAGACTTGCCTATTTGCTCAGCTTGTAAAAATAATGTACTTTTGAACAACAATATATCTGGCTGTATTTATTTTTTTGATAAAGTTTTATAGTCAAATCGGCTGCAGATTGTTGTTTGAAAACCGATATTTGAATGAAAAATTTTTGGCTATTTTTAGTGGTCATCACACCTTTTTTGGCTTGTATTGCGCAAGAGAGCGAAGATGAGAATATTAAAGAACGTACAGTTTTGTTGGACGATCCTTTCTACCGTGAAGATCATTTTTATGCAGGCGTGTCGCACAGCATTTTGCAAGACAAACCCAAAGATTTTTCGCAACGCGCCTTGTCGCCTAATATTGTCTTTGGTTTTTTAAGAGATATTCCTGTCAATAGCCAGCGCAATTGGGCGATTGCGCCAGGAGTCGGACTTTCGTATCAGTCGGTCAGGTCTAATTTTGTAAACATTTCTCCTCAGAATAACGATTATCAAACGGTTGATGATTACAGTAAAAATCAATTGAATATGTGGTATGTAGATGTGCCTGTAGAGTTGAGGTGGCGAACATCGACTATGCATTCACATAAATTTTGGCGTATTTATTTAGGATTCAAATACAGTTATTTGCTTCATAGCAAGTCTGTTTATCAAGGTGATTTGGGTAAAATCAATGTTAAAAATAACCCTGATATCAATAGATCAATGTTTGGTACATATTTGTCTGCTGGTTTCAATACTTGGAACGCTTACGTTTATTACAGTTTTACACCTATATATAAGGAGAACGGTTATACACAACGATTACAGTATTTCAATCTCGGCTTGATGTTTTATATTTTATGATTTTTCTTGTTGATTTCGTATTTAATTTTAATATATTTGATTTTTTTTAATTATTTATATTGATTTTATATGAGGTTTTTTGGTTATTTGTTGTTATTTTTGGTGTTTTTTGGATGTAAAGAAGACGACTCGGTGTCTAATCAACAATCAAAACAAATACAAGCGTTGGTTGACGAACAGGTTGTAGGTTTTCGTAATCAAATGCAACAAAAACCTATAGGTATAGGCTTGTATGTGATTGATAACGATCGGGAGTTTTATGTTTCTTCGGGCTTTCCGGATGCTTATCGAGAAAATATACATTTTAGAATAGCAAGCAATTCCAAAACTTTTACCGCTGCAGCAATTCTAAAACTACATCAAGAAGGTAAGTTGAATATTAACGATAAACTTACCGACGTAGTTCCGGGTACAAGTAAGTATTATTTGCCAGACACGCCTCAATTTGATATACCTAATAAATCTCAAATTACCATCAAGCAGTTGTTGCAACATCGCGCAGGTGTTTTTGACGTGACCAACAATGCGATTCCGCAAAATGCAAATGCCGCTTATGCTGGTCAATTTTATGTAGATTATATCAAAGAAACACAAGGTGATGACCATACCTTCACCTTCGAAGAATTAATAGCCGTGGTCGCCGAGCATCAATTAAGTGATTTTGCTCCTGACTCAACTTTTCATTATTCCAATACAGGGTATAATGTTTTGGGATACATTATTGAGAATGTTTCAGGTTTGCGTTTGCATCAATATTTACAAGATAATTTTATCGAACCATTAGGTTTGACCAATACTTATTCGCCGCACATGGGCTCAGATCAGCAATTGCCATCACCGTATACATTATCTTATGTGCAAAGTGAAAACCAGATAATAGAAATTGACAATGATAATCTTTCTGCGAATATTTCTGAAGGACATATAATAAGTACGCCCAAAAGTTTGGCAAAATGGGCAAAAGTACTATTAGGTACCAATCAGGTATTAGAACCAAGCGCATTAGCGATGATGATGGATGTTGTCCCGGCTGACGAAAGTCACGGCTTTTATGGTTTAGGGATTCAGGCTCACCCTGCCAATTTAGGCTACGGTCACGATGGAGCGCATTTGGCATATTTGAGCACTATGCGTTATATTCCAGAGAAAAATCGCACCTATGTTATTTTTACGAACCACCTTAATGTAGATAATTTTGAGGAAGAAGCGAATGTTCTTTACGATATATTAATAAAAACTAATGATATTTTGGATGATTAATTGGGTTTAATTTCCCTGAAATACTACTATGAAAGAGTTTCTAACAACTCTCTTCAAAAAATATTTCACACTCAATAGTCTAGTTAGTAGTTGTTTAAGGTTTTTGGTTAAAAAAACCATTAAATAATATTTGGAAGTTGTATAAAAAGTGTTTTATATTTGCACCCTCAATCAGCGAGATATGTTGATTGCGGGAGTACAGAAACAGTTAGATTGGTTGGATGAAAAAGATTTTAAAAAAAATCAAAAAACATTTGGCTAGTAATAAAAAGTGTTATACTTTTGCATCC
>JBFHGP010000052.1:0-15216 GCA_041583035.1 Flavobacterium sp. | reverse complement strand
GAGTTGTTTATATATTTTTTTCACAAATCAAATTTAGCACTTGGCTAATCATTGGGGGCTAGCCCCCAATGATTTAATTTGAGTTGCACTTATTTGTTGAACTTAGATATCCTTTTTTAACAATTTTTTTTAGTTTTTTTTCACCCAAAACATCTTCCATAACATCTAATAATATTTCTGAATTTTCGCTATGGCATTCTTCGTCAAACCTTACAATTAATTGCTGTGAGTAGATGTTTGAATGGTTTATCATCAGTAATAGAAAAGTGTATAGAATGATATTTTTCATGAGAACATATTTTATAGAGAACTCTATTTTTTCGAATATTAGTGTGTTTGCAAATAAAAAGTGATTGTTTTTTTGTTACTCTACACGCTGCATTTCAAAAGAATACTCTTTGATTTTGTTGTTTTTTTTACCGCTAATTTTAGCAACCAACGCGTCTTTGTTTATCTTAGTATAAGTAATTTGTTGTGGAAAATCGTGTTGTAAATTTTCAAAAATCAATTGATTTTTACTTGTTTTTGTTGCAGAAAATATGACCGATTTGCCTTTGTTTTGGCTTTTTACTGTAGGGATATACAACCAGTTGTTGTTTTGGTAGACTAGCGTGATGGTTTCAAAAACAGAAGTGTCTTTTTGAATAATTCGGTAACTGATTCCGTTTAGTTTCGATTCGTTTTGTATCGTCCAATTTTCGTAAAATTGTTGGTCTTGGTTGTACCATGTGCCTGATAACCAATGTGTGTGGGATAGGTTTTGTTTGATTTTACACCCCATCATTAAACATCCCAAAAGTAACAGACCGATTTTTTTCATGATTTAGTTATTGCATATTCAAGTCTATGCGATAATTGATTTTTTCCCAATCTACTTGTTTAAAAAAACTATCGATGTAAGATTGTTTGTTGCTTTTGTGCTGCAAGTAGTAGGCGTGCTCCCACATATCTAGGTTAAAAAGAGGTAGGCCTTTCTCTACACTGCTAGGCATCAACGGATTGTCTTCGTTGTTTGTAGTGGTGATGGCGACAGTACCATTGTTTTTTAGAATCACCCAAACCCAGCCCGATCCAAATATATTTTTGGCTTTTTGGGCAAATTCTTTTTTGAAATTAGCAAAACTCCCAAAGTCACGGTTGATATACGTGCCTATTTTTCCGTTGGGTTCTCCGCCACCTTTTGGCGACAAACTCTCCCAAAACAGATTGTGGTTGTAATATCCGCCTGCATTGGTCTTCAAAAACTCGTTGTCAGCGGGTAATGCACCAAGAATCTCTTCAATAGACTGAGCTTCCATTTCGGTTCCTTTGACCGCGATATTAAGATTTTCAGTATATTTTAAATGAATTTTTGCGTAGTGATTGGCGATAGTCTGTGCCGACATTTCGGGTGTCAAATCATCATAATCAAAGTTGAGTGTTGGCATTCTAAAAACACCATCTTTTGCCTTTACATCAGCAGGGTTACCAACGCTTCTGTTTCTGTCATTATCTAGCGCAACACTTGGTACATCTACTTCGCGTAGTTTTTCTTTGTTGCCACAACTGGCAAAAATGAATAAGGCAAGGGTAGGGAGTAGTGCTTTTTTCATAGGCGCAAATCCTTAATCAAATCGATATATGCTTTTTTGGCTTCGTCTTTGGACAAGTGGCGTACTTGTTGCCACGCATTAAATTTAAAAGCCCTAACGAGTGTGTGTTCTTCTTCAGATTCGAAGTGGTGCTGACCGCCGTAGGTCGCTTGTTTATAATAGGCATAAATACGCAGCTTTACATCGGGTGCAATGCTTTTTTGAGTAGTTGATGCCTTTTGATAGGCTTGCTGAAAGGCTAAGTCTAAATCTTCGTTCATAATTACTTTTGGGCGATAATCGTTCGGTTACCTTTTGCTTTTTGTTTCAGTATTACGTCTACAGATGTGCCAAGTGGTAGGTATAAATCTACACGCGAGCCAAATTTTATAAAACCGGCATCGTCACCTTGTATTACTTTTTGTCCTTCTTTGGCATAGTTTACAATGCGCTTGGCCAATGCTCCGGCGATTTGTCTATACATCACTTCGCCATACACGGGATTGTCGATAACCACGGTTGTGCGCTCATTTTCTTCACTGGCTTTTGGATGCCAAGCGACCAAGTATTTACCTGGATGATATTTGCTGTATTTTACCACACCATTTAGGGCGTATCGAGTAACGTGAACGTTGATAGGTGACATAAAAATTGATACCATCAAACGTTTGTCTTTAAAATATTCGGGTTCGTACACTTCTTCTATCACTACTACTTTTCCGTCTACTGGCGCCAAAATTGTTTTGTCTGATGGGCGGGTGACTTCTCTATTGGGGTTTCTGAAAAATTGCAGAATAAGCACCAAAAAAATTAATACCACTACCTGAGCTACCTTTTTTACCCAAAAATATTGTTCTGGGATTAAAAAGTCTAAGGCAAAAATTGCAGCAACGGCAATGGTTGCACTTGCTAAGATTATCTTAGCGCCTTCTTTATGAAACTGAAACATAATTTAAAATTTCTTTAAACAAAGATAAGAAAGGTAATGTATATATAAAACTGTCTAATCGATCTAAAATTCCGCCATGGCCCGGAATCAAATTTCCGCTATCTTTTACACCCGCCTGACGTTTAAACTTGGATTGTACCAAGTCGCCAATAGTGCCGAAAATACTGACAATAATTGCGATAATTGCCCATTGATACCAAGTAAAAGTTGTCACAAATTGAGAGATAATAATGCCGGCAATAAGGCAAAATGTAAGTCCGCCCAAAAATCCTTCGATGGTTTTTTTAGGCGAAATTTTTTCATATAACTTATGTTTGCCAAAACTTTTTCCGAAGATATATGCAAATGTGTCGTTGGTCCAAATCATGATAAAGATGGCCAAAATCATGTATGGATGATAGGTTTTGCCTACAAACGGGTATTGTGTAATCGCAATAAACGGTAAGATAATATAACCACAAAGCATGAGCCAGCGGTTGGCGTCAAACGATTTGTTCCAGAATAATAAAGACGTCAAGTAAATCAGAAAAGGTACGGCGAGCAATACGGTTTTTTGTAAACCACCAGCATGGTTAAACCAAAAAGCAAACCCCGCGGCTATGAGAGCAAGTGCCATGGCCGACAGCTTAGGTAAACTAACCAAACGAGCAAATTCGTGCGTAGCGACAAACATAAGCAGCACAAAAAATAACTGAAAACTCTCTTGTCCAAGCATGGTAGCTAAGACTATCAGTGCAATATACACAATGCCAGACAAAGAACGGATTACACTTTCATTCATCACATGTCTTCTAACAAAAGTAAATACAAGTTTTTGTGCACACTGCCATATTGTAAAAATTCGTCAGATTGACAGTCAGAAAAATTTTGCAAAGTGGTTATGTTTGAGGGGATATTACTGCCATAACGATATTTTATTTTTCGCAAACCATCACTTTTTGACCGCGTTATTTGGCTTGCCTTTGCTAATACGACCATTTGATAAGGTAAATGTGCAGGTTTGTTCTCTAAAAACTGTGCCGATGAAAATAATATAGACCCGTCTTTGGCAATTAATGATTCGCAACTACAAAGCATAAATTGTGGGTCTGTAGGTTTGTGGTAAAATACATTATTGTCGGTCAAAAAATGTTGTAAGCCATCTTCAAAGCAAGTAGCTTCTTTTTCAAACCAATCATTTTCTTCAAGTATACTTATAAAGGTTTCTTCAAGATCTTCTACGTCAGAGCAGTACAAGAATCTGCCGCCATTGTGTTTAAAGTTGACAATAAACTCTTCATCAATAGGGAGTTTCTTTTCGGGTAAATACTTACTCTCTTCCGGACTTTTGTTTTCATCTTGTCCGGAAGGCATGATTTTCCCTAATAATTTTTTAAAAAAACTCATTCACATTTTTTTGTTGGGCTAGATTGCTATAATCTAGAGGGTCAAATATATAAAAAAAACCTTGCCTAATAAAAGTTAAGCAAGGTTTTTTACGGAGTTATAGCGCTTATTCTTCGGTGGTTTCGGCTTCCGAAACTTCTTCTGACTGCTTGTCGAAGGGTCTTTTTCCGAAGATGTTTTCTAAATCTTCTCTAAAGATAACTTCTTTTTCTACCAATAAATCTGCTAGCTGTGTGAGTTTGTCTTTGTTGTTGGTCAACAACTCGATAGCTCTTTGGTACTGACTTTCTATTAAACTAGAAATCTCTTTATCAATCTTTTGTGCGGTATCTTCAGAATATGGTTTCGAAAAATTGTATTCACTTTGTCCGCTCGAATCGTAATAAGTGATGTTTCCTAATTCTTCATTCAAACCATAAATGGTTACCATAGCTCTGGCTTGCTTGTTTACTTTCTCTAAGTCGCTCAATGCTCCAGTCGATATTTTGTCAAAAATCACTTTTTCTGCAGCTCTACCGCCCATGGTTGCACACATTTCGTCTAGCATTTGCTCGGTACGTACAATTTGTCTTTCTTCTGGCAAATACCATGCAGCTCCTAGGCTGATGCCTCTTGGTACAATGGTAACTTTTACTAACGGTGCAGCGTGTTCGACCAGCCAGCTTACGGTGGCATGCCCCGCTTCGTGAATTGCGATGGCATATTTTTCTTCTGGCGATATGATTTTGTTTTTCTTTTCTAATCCGCCTACGATACGGTCTACCGCATCAAGAAAATCTTGCTTATCTACTTCTTTTTTGCCTTTACGCGCAGCAGTAAGTGCGGCCTCGTTACAAACATTAGCTATATCTGCCCCAGAAAATCCTGGAGTTTGTTTAGATAAAAAGTCGATGTCTAGGTTTTCTACTGATTTGATGTTTTTCAGGTGAACTTCAAAAATTTCTTTACGTTCTCTCACATCTGGTAAATCTACATGGATTTGACGGTCAAAACGACCAGCACGCATCAATGCCTTGTCTAGAATCTCGGCGCGGTTGGTTGCTGCCAATACAATAACATTGGTGTTTGACCCAAAACCGTCCATCTCTGTAAGTAGCTGGTTGAGTGTGTTTTCTCTTTCATCGTTAGAGCCCGAAAAATTAGATTTTCCTCTTGCTCTACCAATGGCGTCGATCTCATCAATAAAAATAATTGACGGAGATTTTTCTTTGGCTTGTTTGAACAAGTCGCGTACTCTCGATGCACCTACACCGACAAACATTTCGACAAAATCAGAACCTGATAATGAGAAAAACGGTACTTTGGCTTCGCCTGCAACGGCTTTTGCTAATAAGGTTTTACCTGTACCTGGAGGACCTACTAACAATGCGCCTTTCGGGATTTTACCTCCGATAGAAGTATATTTTTCGGGGTTTTTTAAAAACTCAACAATTTCTTCAATTTCGTCTTTTGCACCTTCTAGTCCGGCAACGTCGTTAAAAGTAACTTTGACATTGTTTTTTTCATCAAACAATTTGGCTCTAGATTTTCCGATATTAAAAATCTGACCGCCGCCACCGCCGCCGCCGCCGGCGCCTCCCATCATTCTTCGCATCATATAAATCCAGAAGAAAATGATGAGTATCATCGGTAAAAAGTTAATCAATATTGCTCCCCAATTGCTTTCTGACTCAGATTTAAACTCTTCTACCAGTTTTTCTTCTTGGGCTTCTTGTAATTTTTTCTGAAAAAGTTCGCCATTCCCTACATTCACGATATAATTTTCGCGTTGGGTAGAGCTCAACCTATCTGCAAAACTGCTAGGTGGAGTGCTTTTTTCGTGCTCAGGCAGGCTTGCTGCTTCTTCAGTAAGGTATACCTTAGCTACTTCGCGGTTAAAAGTTACTTTTTTTACTTGCCCGTTATCGAGGTATTCATAAAATTTTGAGAGAGGAATGTCTTTGGCTTCGCCAAAACCTCCTCCGTTGGTTAAATAACTAAATCCAAAGATCATTAATATGATACCGAGGTACATGAACCATGGATTGTATTTTGGTTTGTTGTTTTTTACTGCTGACATTTATGTAGTATTCGTTTAATTGTTAGATAAGTGGATTACTTTTGCATCGCCCCACAAATCTTCAATGTTGTAAAATTCGCGTGTTTCTTTTTGGAAAATGTGTACCACAACGCTTACGTAGTCCATTAATACCCATGTGGCTTGCTCAGCACCTTCTACATGCCAAGGTTTTTCATGGATTTCTTTAGAAACAGTTTTTTGGATAGCGCCCGAAATTGCGTTTACTTGGGTGTTAGAGTTACCGTCGCAAATCACGAAGTAGTCGCAAGGGGTGTTGTCTATCTCTCTGAGGTCTATCAATGTAATGTTTTCTCCTTTTACGTTTTCTATGCCTTCAACTATGAGGGATATCAGTTTGTCGTTGTCTAATTTTTGTGTCATTGAAATATTTTATGCGAATCAAATGCAAATGTATTAAATCTATAGTACATTTAGGGTTTAAATTTGCAACTGATATTAAAAATTTATATATGAATATAATCAAACTCAGTGCCATTCCGTCTACCAATGATTATTTAAAGCAATTGTCTAAGCAATATTCACTGCCAGATTTTACGGTAGTTGTTGCCAAAAACCAAACACAAGGTAAAGGACAAATGGGCGAGGTATGGTTGTCTGAGAAGGGTAAGAGCTTGCTCTTTAGTGTTTTAGTTCGTATTGATGCGGCTGATGTTTCTTCTTTATTTTTGCTCAATGCGTTGACAGCCTTGTCTATCACGCGAGTATTATCTAGTTATAATTTAGACGGATTATGTATAAAATGGCCAAACGACATTTTGTCATACAACAAAAAAATCGGTGGCATACTGATAGAAAATATGTTTAAATCGTCAGGGCAAATAGATGTTGTGATTGGGATTGGGATTAATTTTGCCCAAACCAATTTTGCCCATTTGCCTAGCGGCTCGTCTATTTACCATACTTATCAGCAAAAACTCGATCAAGAAGAGGTCATGACAAAAATTGTGACATATCTACAAAAAAATCTGCCAGATGTCAGACAACGGGCAGATTATTGGTGGGATGCATACCACGAAAAATTATTCAGAAAAGATGAACCAAATCTCTTCGAAAAAGATGGGCAAACTTTTACCGGTATTATTCGTGGCGTTACGCGTGATGGTTTTTTGCAATTAGCAAACGAATCAAACCAATTGCAAACCTATGCACTCAAAGAGATTAAAATGATTTATTAATCTTGAGCGGGTATAAACTTTAGTGCAACAGAGTTCATACAATACCGTTGACCAGTAGTGTCTTTTGGCCCATCGTCAAATACGTGGCCAAGGTGCCCTTCGCATTGTGCGCAAGTGACTTCGGTACGCACTCTGCCGTGCGACAAATCTTGGTGATAAGCCACAGAGCCTTCAATGGCTTGGTCAAATGACGGCCAGCCACAGCCTGCGTCAAACTTGGTGTTGGAGTCAAAAAGGAGGTTGCCGCATGCAGCGCAAACATATTCTCCTTTGCGATAAAAATTATCGTATTCGCCCGAAAAAGGTCTTTCTGTGCCTTTTTCTCGCAAAATGTGGTATTGCTCTGGCGTTAACTTGTCTTTCCAATCTTGTTCGCTCATATTGTTGATGTTTTGGGTTTCTGGATACAATAAATATTTACTTCTTACTTTGGCAAAATCAGCTAATCCGCTTTGCCAGCTAGCTCTTATTTCTTGCTCGCTTTTGCCAGCTTCGATTTGTTTTTGCAAAGTAGATGTTCCGGCTAATTTAATAAAAAAGTTGTTGAAAAAATCATTTTTTTGACGAGTATTTTGGTAAGCTTTAATCAACCATTTTAGCGAAAATCCGTCGATAAAATCATGTTGAGTGAGGTTTTCGCCAAAACACTTTTCGCCTTTATGTTTTGGATATTTTGCGCCTTCATTGGCCTGTGGCGTGTAACTATAAGGCATGTTTTGGAGAAAAGGCGAGCCATAAACCTGAAATTGATTGTCGGTACCTCGCCCAGCATTGACATTGGTGCCTTCAAAAAAACACAAGCTCGTGTACAGGTTGATGGCCAGGTCGTTGGGGAGGTTGGGCGATGGTTTTACCGGTAATGAATAAGCCATGTTTTTGTGATAATTGGCACATTTGATAACGGTCAGATCGGCTTGGAGGTTATCGTTTAACCATTTTTCACCATTAATCATTTGCGCATATTCACCAATGGTCATGCCGTGAAGCACCGGCACGGGGTGCATGCCCACAAAACTTTTGTTGCTCAGTTCCAAAATAGGGCCATCTATAGTAGCGCCCTTTGGGTTGGGTCTGTCCAAGACAATTAACGGAATGTTATTTTCGGCACAAGCTTCCATCAAATAATGCAAAGACGAAATATAAGTGTAAAATCTCGCGCCTACGTCTTGCAAGTCAAAAACCATGATATCGATATTAGCTAACTGTGCTTTGGTGGGTTTTTTGTTGTTACCATATAATGAAATGATGGGTAAACCGGTTTTGATGTCTTTGCCATCTTTGACCAATTCGCCCGCATCGGCAGTACCACGAAAACCGTGTTCTGGGGCGTATATTTTTTGGATGTTGATGTTTTTTTCGATTAGATAATCAATCAAATGTACATATTTGGTTGGATGTTCTTGTGGCGAATTTATTGCAACAATACCCGTTTGATTGGTCAAAACTCCAACTTTTTTCCCTTTCAACAAAGGCAAATGTTGTTTGTATTGCTCTGCACCAGTTTCTATCTGCATGGGTTGATTTGTTGACTGCTGCCTCTCGACTGTTGCTTCGTTTTGCCCGCGACATTCAAAATTTATGATGGCAAACATTATAACGGCAAAAAATAATACCGTATTTTTGAGGATAATTTTAGTTTTCATAAGTGTGAATATATCATATTTTATTGCGCAGCGATTAGCTGCTTCAAAAAAGTATAAAAGTAATGTTTCTGCTCCAATTATCAAAATTGCAATTGTGGCAGTAGCTATCAGTATTGTAATGATGTTGGTGGCGATATCGTCTGCGATAGGCTTGCAGCACATTATTAGAGACAAGATGTCTTCGTTTGGTGGTCATATTGTGGTTTCGCCTTTTGAGAATAACGATTCGGGTATCACTGTGCAATCGATTGTCTTGGATAGCGATTTGATTCAGCGTATAAAATCGGATCAATCAGTAAGGGCGGTAGATGCTATTGCAACAAAGCCGGGAATTATCCGTACCGAAGAAAGCTTTGAAGGGGTTTTGTATAAAGGTGTCTCTGCTGATTATGATTTTACCCAGATAAAATCGTATCTCACAGCGGGCGATGTGCCCAAGTTTGACGATAAAATATCTAATGAAATCATTGTCTCGCAGTATTTGGCCGATCGTTTAAATGTAAAAATAGGTGACAAACTCTCTACCTATTTTTTGAAAAACAATCAACAGTCGGCGCCTAACGCAAGAGGTTTTGACGTAGTCGGGATTTATCAGTCTGATTTTAAAGAATTTGATGAAACCTACGTGATTGGTGATTTGCGACAAGTGCAACGCCTCAACAAATGGAACGAAACCCAAGTAGGCGCTTACGAAATAAGCTTGCACAACATCGACGAGCTAGATGATGCCACTACACGAATTTATCAGCAATTGCCGCCAGATATCAACGCGACTTCAATCAGTGAGCAGTTTTACAATATTTTTGCTTGGATGGAGTTGTTTGATTTTAATATGCAACTCATCATCGGTATCATGATTGCGGTTTCGGTCATCAATATGATTGTAGCCTTGCTGGTATTGATATTAGAACGTTCACAAATGATAGGTATGCTCAAGGCTTTGGGCGCAAACAACTGGGAGGTGCGCAAAATTTTTCTTTACAGCGCCACTCGCATTGTTCTCAAAGGACTTTTTTGGGGCAATCTCATCGGGTTGGGCTTGTTGCTTGCTCAAAAATATTTTGGTATTATACAGTTAGATGCCAGTCAATATTATGTAGCGACAGCACCAGTTTACCTCAATGTTTGGTATGTTTTGGCTATTAATGTTGCGGTGATTGTGATTTGTTACTTAGTATTGATTATCCCTTCGTATTTAGTAGCCAAAATTTCGCCTGTAAAAGTGATTAAATTTCAGTAAATTTTAGCTAAATTATTATCTCGAACACATGAATATCAGCCAAAAAAAATTAACCATTGTAATTATTGATGACGAAGAAAAACAACGTCAAGCATTAAAGTTGTATATCAACCGAATTTTGCCTGAAAATAATTTTGAATTTCATTTGTGCGAATCGGTTAAACAAGGTGTCGAAACGATCGCAGAGAAACTACCCGATTTGGTTTTTTTGGACATAGAAATGCCAGAAGCCAACGGTTTTGAACTGTTCAAACGAATAAAAAAAGATTTTTTTGAAGTTGTTTTTGTGACTGCTTATGCAGAATATATGGAAAAATCAATCAACGAAATAGGTTGTTTTGGTTATTTGCTCAAACCTTTGGAGAAAGAAAAATTGAAAATGATTTTCGAAAGATTTTTCGAGCAAATGCCCAATACCAAATATTTGAAATTCATACCATCGCTCAACGGAAAAAAAATAATGGTAGAGCTAGAAAACATAGCATACATCACTGCTGATACCAAATATTGTTATTTGAATATGGAAGACGGCAAAACCAAATATTTTTGGAGTAAAAGCATGCTTGAAGCAGAAAACGGAGAACTGCCAGAGCAGTATTTTGTGCGCATCAGTCGGTCAGAAATGGTCAATATCAATTATGTAGAGATGTATGACAGCAAAAAAAATGAAATGCTACTCAAACATCCCAAAGGCCGTTGGGAAAAAGTACTTCATGTAACAGGAAAGTATAAAAAAAATATCGATAAAAGATTTTTATGAGGTTTGCACTTGTCTTTTGTTTTTGTTTTTGGACGTTTGCCGTTGTAGCACAACACATAGATACGCAAACGCTCACAGCAAATGAAGGACTTATTTCGAACGACATCAAAACCATGCTTGTTGACCAAGATGGGCAATTGTGGATAGGTTCGCGCGCCGGGCTCAGTTATCTGCACGGGACAGACTTTGTGCCTTCGGGAGTAGCAAACCAATACAAATTTAACAATATCTATGACATGATAGAAGATCCGCAGCACGGCAAATGGGTGGCGGGTTACGGGCAAGGTATATTGTGTTTTAACGAAAAAAGCGCTCGGTTAATCAATCAAGAAGCTGGCTTAGCACACGATATTGTGCGTACCGTTTTTTATCATCAAGACAAAATATATGCAGGTACATTAAATGGAGTTTCGATCATCTCTGTCGATGATTTTTCGCTCAAAAACCCCAAATTTACACAACACCCAGATTACTTTTTTACGGTCACCGATTTTTTCACCATCAACCAAAAAGTGTATGCTACAACCATCAACGATGGTATTTATGAGGTGACAGAAAAAGCTTTGGTAAAAGTGAGCGATATACAAAAAAACCTACGCTGCAGCGGTTTGGGAAAACCAATTGTATGTTTCTACCGCACAAAATTTGTTGCGATTAGACCCCAAAACATTTGAAACTATCGAAACTTATGCAGTGAGCAATGTTTGGAATTTTTTGCCTCAAGACGATAGATTGTTGATGGTGTCGTCTGGTGTTTATGACACCAACGGCGGCTTATATCAGTTGAAAAACAATCGATTGAGCAATCAAAGCAAAACCTATCAATTACCTTTTTTTGACCTGAATGATTTGGTGTTGGATACCAAAAATCAGTGGTTGTACATTGGAGCCAAAAACAACGGATTAATAAAAATAAACCTAGATGCACCGGTGTATCATCAAAGCAATTTAGGGTTGGTGTACGCTATCCAAGTACAAGAAAATCAGCAATTTGTTTTTCACGACAAAGGATTTTCTGTTTTTCGCAATCACCAGTTAGTCAGTTCTTTGCCTTTGGATGAATTTAAAAAATATCAACAAAAAAATCCTTCTCCATACCGTCAGCAGGCAATTATTCAAAATCATTTTTATCCATTAGATGACGACACCCCCGCAGACAAAATCATTTTTTATACAGCAAAATTACATCAAAACCACCTTTGGGTTTCGAGCAACATCGGTTTGTTTGAAATAGATTTGAACGGAAAAATTCTTCATTATTCGCCCGTGCATTTGTATCATTTTACCTTTTTTCAAGACGATTTGGTAGCAGCTGTGCCCTATGCTGGTGTGCGGATTTTTCACGATATTCATCAATTTGATTATACCTATTTTCACGATTGGGACAACCCTGATATCCCGGCCGAAATCGTATCGATTACCCAAACAGACGACGCCGTGTATTTTGCCTCGGCACTCAGCGGATTGTATGAATATAAAAACCAAAAATTTCGTTCGTTGTTGCATCGAGATATGTTTTTTGAAGCAAAAATCAAACGAATTTGTATGACCAAAAACGGATATTTGGCCGTAGTAACCGATTTTAATGATGTTTATCTGCTGGATATTTCGACAGACAAAACTAACATTGTAAAACACATTTCGCATACACAAATAAAAGGCAGCAGCACAGGTTTTGTCGAGGCGATAGATGATGTGTTGTATGTTGGTACTAATCTCGGAATCAATGTTTTTTCTCAAAACAAATATTTTTTTGTGGACGATGCTCAAGGTTTTTCTGATTACACCAATCGTTCGTCAACCACCGCCAATCAGCAGCTGTATGTCGGAGGCAAAAATGGTTATTTTATGATAGAAAACAGTCACTTTACAAAAACATTGCTGCACGATTATTCGTTAGTGATTGATCAAATTTATATTAACAATCAGTTGTTTACAGAAAAAAAAATATCATCAAATAAATTGTCATTAGCTTATAATCAAAATAATATTAAACTGTTTTTTACCGTAGCTAATGCCAAATATCTCGATAAATTATCCTTTAAATACCGATTAAAAGCAAGCGAACCTTGGCAAGATTTGACCGATAATGACCGTCTAAACCTCAATTATCTCAATGACGGAACATACAATGTAGAATTGCAAATTACAGACGAAGACAGCGGGGCGATAAGTGTGCAACCATTGATTTTGCTAGATATTCGACCGCCTTTCTATTATTCGATATGGTTTGTTTTGGGCTGTGTGTTATTGATTTTGGCCATTGCTTGGACGATTTATAAGTCGAGGATAAATTATTTGAAAAAAAATCAGGCCAGAGAACAAGCGATTGTCGCTTTGCAAAACGAACAAGAAAAAAAGGAGTTGTTGTTTGATAAAAAAATTGCAGACATCAGGCTACAAGCGTTAAAAAGTCAGATGAATTCTCACTTTTTATTCAATGTTTTGGGCTCGATACAGTATTTTATGCTCGACAATGACATCGATGAAGCGTTGGATTATTTAGAAAGATTTTCGCTTTTTATTCGTAAAACCTTAGAGTTTTCAGACGAAAAATTTATCAGTCTAGGGCAAGAAATTGATTATTTAAAAAGATATGTAGAGATAGAAAATTTGCGTGCCAAGCACCCCATCACTTTTGTCGAAAATGTAACAGAAGAGGTAGCTGTAGAGAAAATACAAATTGCGCCTTTGCTACTGCAACCGTTTGTCGAAAACGCCATCGTACATGCTTTTTCCGACTCGATAAAATCTCCTCAAATAAGTCTCAAAGTCGAGAAAAAAGAACAGACCATTTGGGTGACTATTGCTGATAATGGTGTGGGTTTTACAGCCCAATCGAGTACTCATCAATCCAAAGGAGTTTCTATTTCGCAAAACCGATTAGAATTGACCCAAAAAAACCTTGCAGATGCAGTACAGATTACTTCCACCTCATCGGGCACAACAGTGGTGATTGAATTGGGCGAAATTTAATCACAACCCAATCATCAAAAATTATTCCATTCCTAGATCTTCTCTTCAATTTTAACTAAAAAAGTAAGTTCGTTCCAAAAATAGGGGTGTTCATTCCTTTTTTCTTCCTTTTTTCTTTCCCCCAACTTATTTTTATGAAAAATTACAAAACAAAAATTTTGTGACGGACACTCTTTGTCTTTATCGGCAGCTAGTTTTGTGCACAAATAACTTAAAAACTACTCAAAATATGGCTTTATATCAAGCAACAATTACCAAAGATAGACCGCTGGCTGATGGAGAGTTTATCGAATCGTGGATGACGGTTCAGTTTACCTGTACTACCGACCCTTGGACGCTCGAACAAGGCAAGCCTATTAACGACGCATTTAGGCAATCTTATGACATTGACCTTAGAGAGAATGGTGTGCTCAACCGCATGATTGTTCGGGTAGACAAGGTTAAGTAATTGACTTATAGATAGGTATTGTAAACGATAATTCTAAAAAAATTATGGACTTGACATTAGCAGAAATAAAACAAAAAAGAACAGAGTTGGAGGCCGAATTGCGAGAGTTGGTTTTGGACTTTCAACGACAAACCAAAATTGAAATCGAAAAGGTAGTTATTACCAAAGATTTGGGAAACATCAAAACAGATGTGAATATCAAAAATCCTTTTAATTAACAGAGGCTTGCCTCAAAACATACCATTATGCCACTATACAAAGCAACAGTAAAAATCACTCAGCCCTTGCCCGACGGTAGTTTGCTCGAAAAAGGAATGAGTGTACAGTTTAGTTATATCGGTGTCGCTTGGGACGGCAACGGTCCTGGCACACAAGCCATCAACGATGCGTTTTTGCGCGTTTATGGCATCGACCTCAAAACGAATTTTGCCCTGCACCCGGGCTATATAGAGGTGGAGAGGGTGTGAGTAATAGGGGGCTTTTTTAGAAACAAAAGACCTTGTGAATATTAATTTTAAAATTTTATAGAATATGAATGATGTAGTTAAAACAATTGTAAAAACGACTCTTGCGGTTTTCACAATTGGTTTGGGTGTGGGAATCGGACAGAGCAAGAATACTCATAATAAAAATGAAAAAAATGAAAAAAAATAAATCTGTATTGTCAAAGAAAAATCAATCAAAAACACCAAGTCAAGAGGTTTTTAAATCTGGATATGATTTAATAGATAAAAGTTTTGAAAAAATTCCTATTTATCGAGGAGGTAAGAAGACGGGGAGTTTTCTAGGAGTGCTTATAGATAATTTTATAGATTTTATTCTTCCTAAGAAGTAAAGATCCTATTTGCACAGTGTGTAAGTAGAAAATTAAGTCTTACTACCCTATAAATATGTCATCCAATGTTATATAAAGGAGGAAAGTTTTGTTATTTTCACATAGAGAAGGAGAGTGTAATTTATTGAAATTGTTATATCATTTTTGATTGTT
>JBFHGP010000051.1:0-15327 GCA_041583035.1 Flavobacterium sp. | reverse complement strand
TGAGGACAGACATCCTTTTGCCAGGCTCCAAAATTACGTGCCCTGAGGTAGGGTCGATATCGCCAGACAAAACTTTTAGAAAAGTTGATTTTCCTGCGCCATTTGCCCCAATAATACCGTAGCAGTTGCCTTGGGTAAAAGTTGCATTTACTTCGTCAAATAATATTCTTTTTCCGAATTGTACGGATAAGTTAGAAACTGTAAGCATAACCAAATTTTTTGAAAGTGCAAAGGTACAATTTTTTAAACGAAGATATAAGTATCAGTAAGATTAAAATTTTCTTATTTTATAGATTAATCAAATCTTGGTGTGTTGTCAACGGTACTGATTATTATTCGTAAATTTGTAGTTGACTCTCAAACAAAAAATATTAAGAATGACAAATAAATTTGATTTACAAGTGCGCGTGCGTTATGCCGAAACCGACCAAATGGGGGTAGTGTATCATGGCAATTATGCCCAATATTTCGAAATGGGTAGGGTAGAATGGTTGCGTAGCAAAGGATTGTCTTACAGAAAAATGGAAGAAATGGGAGTGATGTTGCCTGTGGTGTCGTTGACCATGAATTATAAAAAACCTGCCAAATATGACGATGTGTTGACAGTTACAACGATTTTGAAAAGTCAATCGTCAGTAAAAATAGAATTTGATTACGAAATCCGAAACGAGGCTGGTGATTTGCTTACCACTGGTTATTCAATGCTCGTTTTTGTAGACATGAAAACAGGCCGACCTATACCGCCGTCGGATGATATCAAAACGATAATTCATCAAATATAATGGTTGATTTTAATTTGTTATATCGTCACTTAGCTAAGCTCTCAGCTTTGCCTTTACCAGGGCGAGAGTCACATCAAAAAATGTGGTCTGTTGAGCGAAAAAATTTGACAGAAAGTATTGATTTTGCCAAAGTAAATCCGCGCGAATCAGCTATTATGGCCATTTTGTTTTCGAAAGCAAAAGATACGCATATTTTGTTTATTGAACGAGCAATTTATGATGGGGTACATTCTGGTCAAATCGCTTTTCCGGGTGGTAAACGTGAAGTTGACGATAAAGATTTGTACCAAACGGCTTTGCGCGAAACCCATGAAGAGGTAGGTGTTTACCCGTCACAGTTGCAAAAAATAAAAGAGCTTACACCAGTCTACGTGCCACCAAGTAATTTTTTGATAACGCCATTTTTGGCTATTCATCCACAACCTATCGAGGTGCAAATAGACGGCGTAGAGGTAGACGCAAGTTTGTCTGTATCAGTGGCCGATTTGATGAATGTAGACAACATCAAACAAGTAAATATGAATACTTCGTATGGTGTAAATATCAACGTGCCTGCTTATGTAATCGATGGCAAAATCGTGTGGGGAGCTACCGCAATGATAGTCGCTGAGATTCTAGATATTCTCCAAAAAATATAATTACCAAAAGATTTTATAACTTTGTCGCACCAGATTTTTACAAAAAAACGATATGGGATGGTTTAAAAAAGATCCTTTTGGTCATTATTTGTTTATCAAAAAAAGGCTAATCAGGTGGTTTGGTATTATCACGCACCGCCGTTACAAAGGGTTTAATAAATTGGTGATCGAAGGCTCAGAAATTATCAGAAATCTACCTGATAAAAACGTGTTGTTTATCTCTAATCATCAAACTTATTTTGCTGATGTAGTGTCGATGATGCATGTGTTTAACGCTAGTCTCAAAGGTCGTGAAGATAATCTGAACAATATTTTGTATATCTGGAATCCGCGGTTGAATATCTATTTTGTAGCCGCCAAAGAGACTATGCAGGCCGGATTGTTACCCAAAATTATGGGATATACTGGCGCGATTACTGTAGAGCGAACTTGGCGTGCCAAAGGCAAAGATATCGAACAAAAAAAAGAAGTAAATCCCAACGATACCGAGAATATCAAAAAAGCCCTTGATGATGGGTGGGTAATCACTTTTCCGCAAGGTACAACCAAGTCTTTCAAACCAGTGCGCAAGGGTACGGCTCATATTATTAAGCAACATCAACCGATTGTGGTGCCTGTGGTGATTGATGGTTTTCGTCGTTCTTTTGACAAAAAAGGTTTGTGGTTAAAGAAAAAAGGTATTCTGCAAAGTATGGTTATCAAAGAGCCAATGCAAATTGATTATGAAAACGAAAGTATTGACGAAATTGTAGAAAAAATCGAATATGCTATTGAGCAACATCCTTCTTTTTTGAAAGTTGTGCCGCAAGAAATTTTAGATAACGAAAGAGATTTGGATAAAACCCGTGAATATTAAAAAGCTTCTAATAGTTTTTTGGCTTGGGCAATAATTTCTTCAAACGGATATTTTTCTGTACTGTCTTCTAGGTTTATCAATGTGTCGTTTTCTACAAAATAAAACACTTCGTTATTGCCTTTGTTTTCTCTAATGATACTCAACACCAATTGATTTTCTTTGAAATAATGCGCAATTTCTGTGTGTTTTTCGTCAAAAGTTTTGTTGATAATGCAAAAAACGCGGTCTTCGTCAAAGTAATAAGTGGTAATTACATCTTCGTTTTTATCATTTATCGTTTCGATATTTTGTACTTCAAAAATATCGTTGTTTTGCGTTGCTTGTACATAGTCAATAATGCCTGACAATATTTTTTCTTGCGCTACATCATTTTGTGCAAAACCGATGCAAGACCATATGACTAAGCCAAAAGTTATCAATAATTTTTTCATGGTCAATTAATTAAGTTCAATAGCTTCTTCTCGGTTGGCAATTTCCCAGATAGTGCCAAAAATTAGTTTTGTTCTTTGGTGCATTTCGTCAAATAAAATACGATCTGCTGTGTCTGTAGGTTGATGATAATCAGGATGTATGCCGCCAAAAAAGAAAATAACCGGAATGTTGTTTACGGCAAAATTGTAGTGGTCAGAACGGTAGAATAACATCTCAGGATGATCTAGAGCATCATAAGTATAATCTAGCGTAAGTTGCGTATATTTTTCATTAGTAGCTTGTATCAATTCATTCAATTCATTGCTCGATCTGTTCGGGCCAATCAAATATACATAATTACCTGTGGCCAAATAATTATCATCGTTGCGTCCAATCATATCTACATTCACGTTGGCAACGGTATTCTCTAGCGGATACAAAGCATTTTGTGTATAATATCTAGAGCCGTGCAAGCCGTATTCTTCGCCGGTACAGTGTAGTAAAACGATTGTTCTTTTTGGCCCATGACCATTATTTTTCGCTTCTTGCAACACACGGCCAATCTCTAGCATTGCCGCCGTTCCCGAACCATTGTCGTCTGCACCATACATCACTTGCCCGTTTTGTACACCGATGTGGTCATAATGAGCAGACATCACAACATACTCGTCTGGATATTCGCTCCCTTCGATAACGGCAATTACATTTTCGCTATCCATCAAGGTGTTTTGTGGTGTAGTCATGTATTCGCCTGGTACAAATTGGTAATAATTATCGGTGTTATCGGCTGCACTTATTTCGTTGTCAATATAAAAATCACGAATGTAATTTGCAGCTATTTTTTGACCTTCTTCTCCGGTTTTTCGTCCGCTCATTTCGTCTGATGCCAAGCTGTAAACATGGTTTTTCAGATTGTTTATACTGATATTATTGAGATGATTTTGCAACTGATCTGTTTGTGCTTGAGACGGCGAATCAGAACAACTAATTAGTAAAAATATTGTGGTAATGAGAAAAAATGAATTTCGTAACATGATTTTAGTTTTAAATCATAAAAATAAACAATAATTTCGAATTACAGTTGTATGGTCATTTTTTTAACTTTGACTATCTTTGTACGAAACCAAGCAAAATGAGTAAAGTTGTTTTAATTACCGGTGCAACATCGGGTATAGGTCAGGCGATTGCCTTGTATTTACATCAAAAAGGATACATTGTCTACGGCACAGGTCGCAAGCCCGAAAATAGTGCGCCGCAACCTTTTCAATTATTGGCATTGGATGTTAGAAAAGAAGAGACAATCCAAGAAGCGGTACAAACTCTTTTGACCAAAGAAAAACGCATCGATGTGTTGATCAACAACGCAGGTGTGGGTATCACTGGCCCGTTGGAAGAAATGCCGTTGGAAGAAATCAAAAATAACTTTGACACCAATCTTTTCGGTCCGATTCAGGTTATTAAAGCCGTTTTGCCACAAATGCGTCAGCAAAAAACAGGCTTGATTATCAATGTTACTTCGATTGCGGGTTACATGGGCTTGCCTTTTCGTAGTGCCTATTCGTCATCAAAAGGGGCTTTAGAATTAATCACTGAGTCTTTGCGGATGGAGGTAAAACCCTTCGGGATACAAGTGGCCAATGTAGCACCAGGCGATTTTTCGACCAATATTGCCAGTCGTCGCTATCATGCGCCAGTGCTAGAAGGATCGCCTTATCAGCAAGTTTATCAGCAACAATTAGATACCATTGATGCTGATGTAGATAGCGGAATGAGCCCAGAGGCGATGGCCAAAGCGATTCATCAAATTATCGAAACAAAAAATCCTAAAGTACATTATAAAGTAGGTGCTTTTTTACAAAAATTTTCGATTGTGCTCAAAAGAATTTTACCAAGTAAAGTGTACGAAAAAATATTAATGAACCATTATAATCTCAAATAATTATGAAATTTTTTATTGACACAGCCAACCTCGAACAAATAGCTGAAGCTCAGGCATTAGGTGTTTTGGATGGCGTTACGACCAATCCTTCTCTGATGGCCAAAGAAGGCATTACGGGTAAAGACAATATCCTGAAACACTATGTAGATATTTGCCAAATAGTTGATGGTGATGTATCGGCAGAGGTGATTGCCACCGATTTTGAAGGAATGGTTAGAGAAGGCGAGCAGTTGGCCGAATTGCACGAGCAAATCGTTGTTAAAATTCCGTTGACCAAAGATGGTATCAAAGCTTGTAAATATTTTTCTGACCGAGGGATAAAAACCAATGTTACCTTGGTGTTCTCGGCAGGACAAGCCTTGTTGGCGGCCAAAGCAGGCGCAACTTATGTATCGCCTTTTATCGGTCGTTTGGATGATATTTCTACAGATGGGCTCAACCTGATTGAAGAAATCAGAATGATTTATGACAACTATGCTTTTCAAACGCAAATTTTGGCAGCTTCTGTGCGCCATACCATGCATATTGTCAATTGTGCAAAAATTGGTGCAGATGTAATGACAGGGCCATTGAGCTCTATCACTGGTTTGCTCAAACACCCATTGACAGACATCGGTCTAGAAAAGTTTTTAGAAGATTATAAAAAAGGTAATTAATCAGCACACTAAGTTACGGAAAAGAAAACAATATTACAAGGTGATTTGTCAGGGTTTTTGCTGAAAATTTTTGCTAAATTAGTAGTGAAAATTAAAAGCATACAATTATGAAAGCAGTACCCGTATCTCAAATCATGACCAAAAACCTTGTGGTGTTGAATACATCTCAGACACTTTACGAAGCCGAATCGCTATTTAAAAAACACGGTATTAGACATATCCCGGTTGTTGAAGGACAAAAAATGATAGGCATTCTCAGTTATTCTGATTTGTTGCGCATCAGTTTTGCAGATCTTACCGACGAAGAAGATTATGTAGAAAGTGTAGTGTATGACATGTATTCTATCGAGCAAGTAATGGCCAAAACACCACTTACTGTGACTGCTGATACATCTATCAAAGAGGTGGCGAGAATATTGTCTAAACAAAGTTTTCACTCGTTACCTGTGGTAGAAAATGAGTTATTGGTAGGGATTGTAACTACCACCGATATGATCAACTATATGTTAGATCAATTTGATGAATAAATTTTTATCGTCTCGCCAAAATATCTACAAAATATTTTTTGGCGAGACATTTTTTGGCTAAGTTTTGTACAGTTTGTTCAATACGATAGTCAATCACGTCAAAATCTACATAAACTTCGATATTTTATCAAGTTTATAACTTTTTCGCATACATATATTTTATATATTTGAAACAAAAACTTTTATATGCGTAAAAGAAGCTTTCTATTATATACATTGGCTGCATTGGGCTCAGTTCAAGCATTTGCTCAGCAGTCGATAGGTTATACCCACAACCATACCGATTTTGACAAAGCTGTTGCTCTATTTAGAGAAGAGCAGTATGCAGCTGCCCAACACTTATTTGACCAGATTAATGACGAACCGATTTCGCAAGAAATGCAAGCCGATTGTGCTTACTATATCGCTTTTTGCGCGGTATCACTTGGCCAAGACGGCGCAGAGGCAAAGGTCAATCAGTTTGTAAATAATTATCCGACAAGCGCCAAGCAACCACAGGCGTATATGGCTATCAGTAATTTTTATTTCAAGAATGGAGACTATCAACAAGCGTTGCTTTATGCTGATAAGGTAAACGAAAACATGTTGTCTGACGAGCAGCAAGAACGATTGTTTTTTACCAAAGCTTATGCAAACTTTGACAAGAAGAATTATAATCGGGCCAAAAATTATTTTGATAAAATAATAGAATCTGAACAATATGGCGAACAAGCCAAATATTATACGGGTTATATTGCTTATTTACAAGACGATTACCAAACGGCAAACGACTTGTTTGGTGAAGTAAGCGACAAAGATAAATATGCCGAAAAACTAGGATATTATCAAGCCGATATGAATTTTAAGGCAGGTGCGTTCGAAAAAGCCATCGAAGAAGGTTTGAGCCAAATGGATAAATCTACGCCCGAAGAGCAGTCAGAGCTGAATAAAATCATAGGAGAAAGTTATTTTAACCTTCAGCAATATGACGAAGCTTTGCCGTATTTGTTGGCTTATAAAGGGAAAAAACGCCAATGGAGCGACACCGATTATTACCAATTGGGTTATGTGTATTTTCAACAAAAAGATTACCAAAAAGCTATCAACGAGTTCAATAAAATTATTGGTGGTACCGATGCGGTTGCGCAAAACGCCTACTATCATTTGGGCGAAAGTTATTTGAATGAAGACCAAAAACCACAGGCATTGAACGCCTTTAAAAATGCGTCTGAAATGCTTTTTGATGCGCAAATAGCTGAAGATGCATATTTTAATTATGCCAAGTTGAGCTACGAAATAGGAAACCCGTACCAGAGTGTGCCAGAGGTGCTGACCAATTTTTTAACGGCTTATCCATCATCTGCTGGTAAAACGGAGATCAATGATTTGTTGATTGACTCATACATCTCTTCAAAAAATTATGAAGAAGCGTTGCGCTTGCTCGAAGCCAACAAAACACCGTCACATCGCGCAGCTTATCAAAAAGTTACTTTTTATAGAGGACTAGAGTTGTATGGCGAAGGCCGATATTTGTCTGCACTAGATATGCTCAAAAAATCTATCGCAGAACGATCTGACCACAAAATGCTCGCCAGAGCCACTTATTGGCAAGCAGAGACAGAGTATGCGTTGCATAAATATCAAGACGCTTACCGCAATTTTTCGTTGTTCAGAGACCAGTTACATGCCGATAAAACACCTGAGTATCAGAATATTCAATACAGTTTGGGCTATGCCGCATTCAAACAAAAAGATTTTGATAAAGCAGCCAAGCACTTCACGGCTTTTATTAACCAAACGAATGCAGCAAGCAAAAAAAGCGATGCCTATCTTCGATTGGCTGACAGTGAGTTTATGAATGCCAAATATTGGGCTGCTGCAGAGGCTTATAATCAGGTGATTAACAGCAATTCTGCTGATAAAGATTATGCTGAGTTTCAAAAAGCAATTACTTACGGACTGATTGGTGAAAGTGCAAAAATGAATAAATCGCTACAAGATTTTGTTGCAAAAAATGCAACATCTAATTATGCCGATGATGCACTGTATGAGTTGGGTAGCTCGTATGCTAATGCTAACCAAAATCAGCAAGCACTAAAAACTTTTGACCAGTTGATTAGTCAATATCCGGCGAGCCCGTTTTTGTCTAAAGCTATTTTACGACAAGGTTTGGTGCATTACAACAATCAAGAGAATGAGGTGGCTTTGCAAAAATATAAAAAAGTAGTTGATGATTATCCCGGGACAAATGATGCGGTAGAGGCTGTACAAAATGCCCGAATTATTTATCGCGAAACTGGGCGCACCGATCAGTTTGCTGCTTGGGTAAAAACTATCGATTTTGTGGATGTTTCTCAAACCGAATTAGACAATGATAGTTATATGGCTGCCGAACAAAAATTGGCACAACAAGACCACAAACAGGCGATTACCTTTTTTAATAATTATTTGAACAATTATCCGAACGGAATTCATGCGCTGCAAGCAAATTTTCAATTGGCAGAATTGTATTTTTCTGAAAATCAACAAAATAAATCTATTCCGCATTACCAAAAAGTAACCCAGACATCGCAAAATGAATATACAGAAACAGCCTGGATGAAGTTGGCTACTATTTATTTGCAGCAAAACAAGACCAGCGAGGCTATACAAGCGTTGACCAAATTAGAAAACATCGCTGGATACGAACAAAACCGCATTTTTGCTCAGGCCAATTTGATGAAATTGTATGAAGAGCAAAATCAGGCACAGCAAGCTTCGGCTTATGCCAATAAAGTGTTGAAAAACAACAAAGCAGACAAGCAAATGCTGTTAGACGCAAAAGTTATTTTGGCGCGTCAGGCTTTTAAAAACAACAATCACCAAGAGGCGCAAAAATTGTTTGCCGAGATTCAGCAACAGGCAAGCGGAGCATTGGCAGCAGAGAGTTTGTACTACGATGCTTATTACAAAAACAAAGCACAAAAATTTGAAGCCTCTAATCAAACGGTACAAAAATTAGCCAAAGATTATTCTGCTCATAAATATTTTGGCGCTAAAGGATTGATAGTGATGGCCAAAAATTACCACGGCCTCAAAGACAGCTATCAGGCGACTTATATTTTGGAAAATGTGATCACCAACTTTAAACAATTTGATGATGTAGTTAGTGAAGCGCAGACCGAGTTAAAGAAAATTAAATCGGAATAATCTCAAATAATTATTTTCTCAAATACCATTGATAATGAATAAACGAACATATATAACTTACTTTTTGCTGATGGCAGGTTTTACGTTGTCTGCCCAAGAAAAAGATAGCATAGGTACAGAAACCGTAACGGTAACAACCGCTTATAAAGCACAAGTAAACGACGCTTTCAAAATCCAAGACAGACCTGATTTGAATGACGCCGATAACCAACCCAAAATTGATATTGATTACCAAATCAATTCGGTGCCAGTAGCATCTACTTTCAAACCTGAGAAAGGACAGGCTGCAAAGGTTGATGAAGATAGTCTCAAAACCATTTACAACAACCATGTGTGGATGAGAGCGGGCAATTATTCTACTTTTGAAGGCGAATTGTCTATCACAGAGCAAGTGAACGAAAACTTGTATTTGGGCGGAAATCTATCGCATTTATCCACTTTTGGAGATATAGAAGAGGTCAAAGAATACGATACCGAAATGAGCCGTACTCGACTAAATTTTTATTTGGGTAATCAAGGCAAAAATAACGAGTGGAAGGCAGGTTTTGGCGCTTTTCAAAACAGTCAACACTGGTACGGGATTCCGGCTTTTTTGCCATTGGTAGATACTGCTACAGATTTTACCGCTTTTGATACTCAACAATTGTACACTGGTGTTTATGCCAATGCAAAGTACGAAAGCTACCAAGGATTGTTACAATCTGCTGAAGGAAAGTATCAGTATTTTACAGACGATTTTGACAACCACGAACATCAAGTAAAAATCAACCCAACTTTGCGTCTTGATATTGCAGATGTAGATGCAAAATTAGGCGTTTTTGTTGACCATCTCACGACTGAGTTTGACACAAATAATTACAAATATACTGTGTTTGGCGCCGAACCTAGTGTGATGTTGCAAGACGATGACTACTCGCTCGAATTAGGTTTAGGGATTGGGGCTATCAACGGAGGGTTGAATGACGATACCGAAGGCCAATTTGTGGTTTATCCAAAGGTAAACCTCCATGTAGATTTGGTCAAAGATATTGTGATGTTTTATGCAGGTGCACAAGGTGGCGTACAGCAAAACTCTTACGCTAGCTTGGCTCAGGCAAACCCATTTGTTGCGCCAATGTTAGATATCAAACCTACACATACGCAATACGATGCTTATGTGGGGATGAAAGGTAAGCTGTATCACAATGTAGCATATAACATCCGCGGGTCGTACAAAACAGAAGACGACAAACAATTATTTATGCACAACATTGAGAACGATATCAATTTTTCTAATAAGGCTAGCTACCAGTTGAACAATTCGTTTGTTACTACTTATGATATTGTCTCTACTTTATCGTTGTATGGAGAGCTGAATTTAGAATTTTTTGATAATGTAAGTATCAATTTGTCAGGAGAATACAATAGTTATGATGCTAAAAATTTGGACAAAGCATACAATTTACCCGAGACCAAATTGGGGGCAGATGTGCATATCGACTTTACACCAAAATGGTTTGCAGGCATTCAAGGTTACATGATTGGCAAGCGTTATGACAGAGCTTTAACGGCCAATATAGACGGGTCTAACCTTGCGGTGCAAAATGTTGAACTAGAGTCTTTTGTAGATATGAATGCTTACCTTGGCTATCGCCCGACAGATAAATGGACAATATTTGCCAAGGCAAACAATGTGTTTAATAGCGAATACAATTATTGGCACAACTATCCGGTGCAAGGCGTGCAATTGTCGGCCGGAGCCATGTATAAATTTAACTTTTAAGAAAACTAAAACAAAGGCCACACAAAAAAATGTGTGGTTTTTTGTTGATACAACAACCAGTGATGGATAAACAAGTTTTTGAATATTTAGAAAAATTAGCCCAAAACAATAATAGAGAATGGTTTGCTGACAACAAAACTACGTTTGAAGAAGCCAAACAAAACGCTTTGCAGCTTTTTAATCAGGTGTATGCTTTGATGACAAACAAAGATACGCTCGAGCCAATGAAAATGTATCGAATATACCGCGATGTGAGATTCTCTAAAGATAAAACACCTTACAAAACACATTTTTCGATGTATGCTGGTAGGCAAAAACCTGATTTTAGAGGCGGATATTATTTACATATCGAACCGAATAACTCTTTTATAGGTATAGGATTTTCGGGGCCAAATAAAGAAGATTTGTTGCGCATACGCAAAGAAATTGAGTTGGATGATGAGTTGGAACAAATATTAAATTTGCCAGCAATTCAAAAAACTTTTGGCGAATTGGTAGGAGAGGAGCTGAAAACTGCACCCAAAAATTTTGATAAAAACCACAAACGCATCCATTTGATTCGTAAAAAACAATTTTTATTGGTGCATAAATTTACCAACAAAGAAGTATTACAAGAAAATTTTCACCAAAAAGCAGCCGAAGTTTTTCATCAATCAAGACCTTTTGTAGATTATATGACAGATGTTTTGCTCACTGATATGAATGGAGAAAGATTGTAGTACTAGCACAGGGGCAAGTATAGAAAAAATATTTTGACAATGAATAGTTGTGTTTTTTTAAAAAAGAATTAACTTTAATGGTTATAAATATTTGCTTATGAATATGACTGCTGAAGACATAGAAAAAGAAAACAAAGCCATTGCTCAAGAGTATAAAGAATTACTCAGAATAAGTTATCAAACGCTAAACGATGAAGATAAAAAACTCATTCGTAAAGCCTTTGATGTAGCCGTAGATGCACACAAAGAACAACGTAGAAAATCTGGTGAAGCATACATTTTTCATCCTATCGCTGTAGCCAAAATTGTGGCTTCAGAGATTGGGTTGGGGCCTACTTCAATCGCCTCGGCATTATTACATGATGTGGTAGAAGATACCGAAATTACGGTTGAACAAATTTCAGAAATGTTTAACCCAAAAATCGCTCAGATAGTTGCGGGATTAACCAAAATATCACGTCTAGAGCCAGATCCCGACATTTCGCTTCAGGCAGAAAATTACCGCAAAATGTTGCTTACTTTGCATGATGATGTGCGGGTGATATTGATAAAAATTGCCGACAGATTACACAATATGCAAACCATGGGTAGCATGGCGTCTTACAAGCAAGCCAAAATTGCTTCAGAGACTTTGTATATTTATGCACCGTTGGCTCATAGGTTGGGTCTGTTTAATATCAAAACCAAGTTGGAAGACCTTGGCCTCAAGTATACTGAGCCAGAAGTTTACCAAGATATATTGAGTAAAATCAAAGAATCCAAAGAAGAACAAGATGCTTACATCAAGTTGATTTCGGATGTTTTGAGCGAATCGTTAGACAAAGAAACGGTAGAATACAGCATCAAAGGTCGTTCAAAATCGATTTATTCTATCTATCGTAAAATGCGTAACCAAGGCGTAAGTTTTGATGAGGTGTATGATAAGTTTGCCTTGCGAATTGTGTACAAAGCTGAACAGCAAAACGAAAAGTTTTTGGCTTGGAAAATATACTCGGTAGTGACCGACCATTATCGCCCGTCGCCAAATCGTTTGAGAGATTGGATATCATCCCCAAAATCAACAGGTTACGAAGCTTTGCATATTACAGTGATGGGGCCAAAAGGCCGTTGGGTAGAAGTGCAAATTCGCAGCGAACGTATGAACGAAATTGCCGAAAAAGGTTATGCTGCGCACTACAAATATAAACAAGGTGTGAGCGAAGAAAATAGTTTGGATATTTGGCTCAATTATTTGCGTGAAGCATTAGAAAATTCTTCTGAAAACGCAGTAGATTTTGTCGAAGATTTTAAACTTAACTTTTACGCCAAAGAAATTTATGTTTTTACCCCAAAAGGCGAAATCAAATCGTTGCCTAAAGGTGCTACAGCACTAGATTTTGCTTTTAGCGTTCATTCAGAAATAGGTATAAAAACCAGAGGAGCAAAGGTGAGCGGTAAGTTGGTGCCACTCAATTATGTGTTGAATAGTGGTGATCAAGTAGAGATTATTACATCGGCCAATCAAAAACCTAGTGCCAACTGGCTAGAGTTTGTCACCACGGCACGTGCGCGCAACAAAATTAAAAATGTTCTCAACGAAGACATCAAAAAACAAGCAGAAGAAGGCAAAGAGGTGTTACAACATAAACTGAAACACTTAAAAATTGATTTTTCTGAAAAAATAGTGAATGACTTGGTTACTTATTTTAAAGAAAAAACCAGTCAGGACGTGTTTTATAAAGTAGGAACAGGCGCTATCGATAATCAACAATTAAAAGAATTTGCCAATCATAAAAACAGCAATTCTTTTTTCAATTTGTTCAAAAAAACAATTCGAAAACCAGAGACAATCAAAAAAGCAGAGATTAATTTGGATTTGATTGTTTTTGGCGAAGCAGAAGAAAAATTAGATTACAAACTCGCCAGTTGTTGTAACCCGATACCAGGCGATGAAGTGTTTGGTTTTGTTACCATTAATGAGGGGATAAAAGTACATAAAAAGAATTGTCCGAATGCTATCAGTCTACAATCCAA
Organism: Flavobacterium sp.; assembly: GCA_041583035.1. GTDB lineage: Bacteria > Bacteroidota > Bacteroidia > Flavobacteriales > Flavobacteriaceae > Flavobacterium. Next base: position 1,856 of record JBFHGP010000051.1, on the reverse strand, counting down.
TTATGCTTACCGCATCATGCAAGCCAAATGGATAGACTCTAGTACACAAGACTTTGATGTAACTTTGAAGATTACTGGTATTGATGAAATGGGTTTAACTAACGAGCTTACTAAGGTTATTTCTAACAATATGGCTATAAATATTAGAAGTATAGCTTTAAGTAGCGAAGCAGGAGTTTTTAAAGGCGAAATAAAAGTAAGTGTACCCAATAATCATGTGTTGCAAAAATTAATTAACAATATAAAATCAGTCAAAGGAGTAGATAAAATTACGAGAATGCAGTCTTAGTAATTCCTTTTAGAATCGGGTCGAAAAAACAATTATTTACGTTATATTTGCAACGCTTATAGTTCATCATTATGGAAAAGAATAACAATCAAGAAATAGTAAAAAATGTTTTTACTAAATATTTGGAGGAAAAAGGACATCGCAAAACACCAGAGCGATTTGCTATCCTGCAAGAGATATATGATCATAATGAACATTTTGATATAGAATCGTTGTATATCAACATGAAAAATAAGAATTATCGCGTGAGTAGAGCTACATTGTACAACACCATCGAGCTTTTGCTAGAGTGCGGATTGGTGAGAAGACACCAATTTGGGCAAAATCAAGCGCATTACGAAAAATCTTATTTTGACAAGCAACACGACCACCTTATCCTGACAGATACCGGTGAGGTTATCGAGTTTTGTGACCCAAGAATACAAACCATCAAAAAAACGATTGAAGAGATATTCGGGGTAAGCATTCACAATCATTCGTTGTATTTTTACGGCGAAAAAAACGCAGACAATAATACAGAAGCAAACTAAAAACGTTTAATAATTTTATTTATGACAGTAGATTTACTGCTCGGTCTTCAATGGGGAGACGAAGGCAAAGGAAAAATTGTTGATGTACTTACTTCCAAATACGACATTATCGCTCGTTTTCAAGGCGGGCCAAATGCTGGTCACACCCTAGAGTTTGACGGCATCAAGCACGTGCTCAGAACCATCCCTTCTGGGATATTTCACAAAAATGCAGTAAACATTATTGGCAACGGCGTGGTAATGGATCCGGTGGTTTTTTTGAGCGAATTACAAGGTTTAGAAAAATTTTCGATGGACATTAAAAGTAAGTTGCTCATTTCGAGAAAAGCACATTTGATATTGCCCACACACCGCTTGTTGGATGCAGCTTCTGAAGCTTCGAAAGGCAAGGCAAAAATCGGTTCGACACTCAAAGGTATTGGCCCAACTTATATGGACAAAACTGGTAGAAACGGCTTGAGAGTCGGAGATATCGAACTGAATGATTTTAAAGAAAGATATAGAGCTTTGGCAGAAAAACACATCGAGATGATTGATTTCTACAAAGTAGATATACAATATGATTTGGCCGAGCTAGAAACTGAGTTTTTTGAAGCCATAGAAGCACTCAAAAAATTAACGTTTATAGATTCTGAAGATTATTTGAACCAAGCACTCAAAGATGGCAAAAGTATTTTGGCCGAAGGAGCACAAGGCTCGTTGCTAGATATAGACTTTGGTACATATCCATTTGTAACCTCGTCAAACACTACAGCGGCCGGAGCTTGTACAGGTTTAGGCATTGCGCCAAACAGGGTAAAAGATGTGTTCGGAATTTTCAAAGCATATACTACTCGTGTAGGTTCTGGGCCTTTCCCGACCGAATTGAATGATGAAACTGGGGCAAAAATGGCCAAGTTGGGTAACGAATTTGGCTCGGTAACTGGTCGTGCCAGACGTTGTGGTTGGTTAGATTTGGTTGCGCTAAAATATGCAGTCGAAATCAATGGTGTGACAGAGTTGTATATGATGAAAGGTGATGTACTTTCTGGTTTTGA
>JBFHGP010000050.1:0-15759 GCA_041583035.1 Flavobacterium sp. | reverse complement strand
GCATTGAGTTAAGCGATTGAAGGATATTGATATGAAAAACGCCCGCAGTTTGCGGGCGTTGTCATTTGGCTTATTGAATACCGGCGACCTGTGAGCCTTTGAGTTTAAATTGGCCGCAGACCGATAATGCGTTTGCCTGCGGATAAATTCGGTTGAGTGTTCCTCTCACCGATTGCACATCATAATCTGGCCCTGCAAGATATATCGAAAAAATTTCGTCTGCTTTGGCATCAAAAAACACTCTTGTCAGCAAAGCGTTAGGTCTAGTATTGTGAATTTGCCCCAATGTCTCAATCGATTTTTGCACACCTTTTTTGGCCTCCAACGGGTTTTCTGACATCATATCCATCCCTTCGCGGTGATATTCATACAATGCTTTTCGATAATTTGCGTAAGTGCTGTTGAGCATTTCTGTAATCAAAAAATAACGACTAGTACGACCGTCTGCTTGTTGCCATCCGTCGCCACCTTGTTGTTGAGCCGTCCCTAAAATACTCTGCGCTCTTGCATAGGCATCGTTGCCTCTGTTGAGCGAAAAAGTATCTGCATCTAGGCCTATAATCATGTTGGCATAAAAAGAAAGCACTGACACAAGCTCTGATTGATAGGCGTTTGGATTATAATTCAGTGGTTCGTTTTCTATATAAGTGAAGCTAAATTTTTCGTCTTTCCAGTTAAAAATAGGCGTGTTGTAATTAGAACCATATACCGGGCGAGAAGAGACTACCTGTAACATCGCCTTGAAAGAATTATTGTTTTGTTCTTGTATAAAAATGATAACACTACAGTTAATTTTTTCGTTAAAATTATAGTTTTGATTAGACCAACGCGTGTTGTTCATAAAGTCTGTTACAGCACTTTCGAGGGTCGTAAAAATACGTTTATCATTGGTTTGTATACTTTCGGTATTAATCGACACTGTACAGTTGAGCTCTTGCGCTTGGGTAGCAGTAAGGATTGTAAAAAGGGAAATAAAAAAATATACAAACTTATTCATAATGGTTGATTATTTGTTGGATAATAGCCTCTGCGACTTTGTTTTTTGACATCAACGGCATGGGTTGTGGCTCTTTTTGAGCATACACAAAAGTTACCTTATTGGTATCTGTACCAAAACCTGCACCGTCATCATTTAACGAGTTGAGTACGATGATATCAGCGTTTTTTTTGTGTAATTTTTTTTGCGCATTTTGGAGTTCGTTTTCGGTTTCTAACGCAAATCCTATCACCATTTGGTGTGCTTTTTGCTGTCCCAATGTAGCCAAAATATCTGGATTTTTGTCTAATTCTACAGTCATCACCTCAGCCGATTTTTTAATTTTTTGGTCAGCCACATGCTTAGGTTTATAGTCTGCTACGGCGGCCGAGGCTATAAAAACATCGGTATCAGCAAATACTTTTTGGCAAGCATCAAACATTTGTTGCGCCGTTTTTACTTGTACCCAATGTATGGCATCGCTAGCAGGCTGCAAATGAGTAGGGCCGCTGATGAGGGTCACCTCTGCACCATAAGCTGCGGCTACTTTTGCAATCTCAAACCCCATTTTGCCACTCGAGTGATTACCTATAAAACGTACCGGATCGATAGGTTCGTATGTAGGGCCGGCAGTAATCGTAATTTTTTTTCTGTGTAGAGGTTTCTCTTCTGTAAAAAAATCGTTGATAAAATCAAAAATCGTCTCGGGTTCTGCCATTCTTCCTTCTCCTACCAACCCAGAAGCCAATTCGCCAGACTCAGCGGGTATCAATTGATGTCCGAAAGATTCTAATTGTGTGATATTGTGCTTGGTTGATGGGTGTTGGTACATATCCAAATCCATCGCTGGAGCAAACATCACCTTAGTCTTTGCTGACATATATACGGCTAGCAATAAATTATCACACAATCCGCTAACCATTTTTGCCATGGTATTGGCTGTTGCTGGTGCAATCACCAACAAATCTGCCCATTCGGCTATTTCTACATGATTATTCCAACTCTGTGAAGACGTTTGGCTATTAACCAAATCTATCAGCACTGGTTTTTTGGACAAAGTAGATAGGGTGAGCGGAGTTACAAATGTAGTAGCATCGGGTGTCATCACTACCTGTACCTCTGCACCTTGTTTGACCAACATTCTTACCAAAAATGTGGTTTTGTAAGCTGCGATACCGGCTGTTACGCCCAATACAATTTTTTTTCCGCTCAGCACACTCATCGATTATTTGTTGTCTTCTTCTGTACTGAAGGTTATTTTACCTGCCAACCATTCTTCTACAGCCAAGGCTTGAGATTTTGGCAATCTTTCGTAAAACTTAGACACCTCGATTTGTTCTTTGTTTTCGAAAACTTCTTCTAAGCTATCGTTGTAAGTTGCGAATTCATCTAACTTTCCGATCAATTCTTTTTTTATTTCTACACCGATTTGCGTCGCTCTCTTCGAGATAATGTTTATCGCTTCGTAGATATTACCTACTGGCGCTTCGATTTCGGCTTTGTTGTAAGTAATGGTATTGGTTGCTGCGTTGGTGTTTTTTAAATCCATGTTATTTAGTTTGATTTTGTAAATTGTCTTAATTCTCTTTCTATTCTTTCTAATTGCTTATCGGCCTGATCTTTGTATTCGGTATTTTCGTTACTTGCCATCAGTTGTTTGTAATAGTTTACAGCCTGGTTCAGACGTTCTTCCATTTTTTCTGGCACACTATTCATCGCCAATTTGTAGGCGGCGTCAAATTTGTAATACAAAGCATCCTCTTTGAATTCGCCCGACGGATAATCTTCCAAAAAGATGTCTAATGCCACGATAGCAGCGTTATAATCTCTGGTATATTCACCAATAGTGTTGTATAACTTGGCGTTTTCGAAAGCTTTTCTTTCTAATTTTGTATTGAGCTCATACTTCATTTTCTGCGCCTCCATGTACTGAGACGAGTTGGGAAAACTTCTTGTAAACTCATTAAATTTTGCAATCGCCTCGTGTGTAATGTGTTGATCTGTCGAATAATCTTCTGACTGATTGTACAACGAAGAGGCGTTCAAAAACAATATTTGTTCTTTGTAAGCACTATTCGGAAAAAGCAAATTAAACTTATTGGTTACTGGTGCTACCAGCTCATATTTTTTACGTTGATTGAGGGCGTTGGCATAATTGACAAACATCTCTTCTCGCTCTTGTTTCCAACCTTCTTTTTTCTCAATCAATTCATACAAATTAGCTGCTTTGCTAAATTCTTCTTCTTCATACAGCTGGTTAGCAACTGTTAATTGATGCTCTACATCATCTGATTTTATTGCTTTTTGATAGGTCGAACATCCTACCAAAAACCAAGCAAAACCTATTACGAGTGCGTATTTTTTCATATAATATTGTTTTGTCCTTTGTTATAGCTACACAACAAATGCAACTGCAAATTTAATACTTATCTTATTATGTTACAACCTATTTTTTCAGGTTTATTTGGCTAAATTATACATTATGATGTATTTACTTGTTAATAATGCCATAAAGAATCTCAAAAAAGTGGCACAAAGATTGACTTACACCTATTCACATAGTTCGTCTAAAAACACAAAATACTGACTATCAAACAACTAAACTCAAACTCAACACATCAATCAAAAAGATGTAATTGTATAAACTGACAAATTGACATTAAAAAGATATGACAAAGCAAAAATTAATATCTCTATCCGAAATTTCTTTACAAGACCTAGATACCGATGCAGAGTTTATCCCGTTGTTATCGCCCGAAGATGAGGAAGAAATGAATAAAGAAACCCTACCCGAAGAGCTGCCTATTTTACCGTTGCGCAACATGGTGATGTTCCCAGGTGTAGTCATTCCTATCACTGCTGGTCGTGACAAATCTATCGAGCTTATCAAATATGCCAATGCTGGCAACAAAGTACTTGGCGTGGTGGCTCAAATCAACGAAGAGACTGAAGACCCTGGCATCAACGACATTCACAAAATCGGTACGGTAGCGCAAATTTTAAAAACACTAAAATTGCCCGACGGTAATACCACCATTATATTACAAGGTAAAAAACGTTTTGAAATTGACCACCTTACACAAGAAACTCCGTTTATAAAAGCCAAAGTAAAATCGTTAGAAGAAACTAGGCCAACTAAAAATGACAATGAATTTACAGCGATTATCGACGGTATCAAAGATACCTCGTTAGAGATTATCAAAGAAAACCCTAACATCCCGAGCGAGGCGTCGTTTGCGATAAAAAACATCGAAAGCAGCTCGTTTTTGGTCAATTTTGTATCGTCAAACATACAATTACCCGTTGATGAAAAACAACAAATACTCGAAATTAACGACCTCAAAGACCGCGCTTTGCTTACCTTGCAAAAGCTGAATATGGAGTTACAAAAGCTGAATCTGAAAAACGATATCCAATCAAAAGTACGCATGGATATGGATCAGCAACAAAAAGAGTATTTTTTACATCAGCAAATCAAAACCATACAAGAAGAGCTAGGAGGTTTTTCGCATGAACAAGAAATTGAAGAAATGCGTAAAAAAGCTAAAGACAAAAAATGGGACAAAAAAATTGGCGAACACTTCGAAAAAGAATTGTCAAAATTACAACGCATGAATCCGCAAGTAGCGGAGTTTGGCATTCAACGCAATTATTTAGAACTAATGCTCGACCTGCCTTGGAACGAATACAGCAAAGATAAATTTGACCTAAAAAGCGCCGAAAAAATACTTAACAAAGACCATTACGGACTAGAAGACGTCAAAAAACGCGTAATCGAACACATGGCTGTGCTCAAGCTCCGCAACGATATGAAAGCACCAATTTTATGTCTTTATGGCCCACCGGGTGTAGGTAAAACCTCTATCGGAAAATCTGTAGCCAAAGCTCTTGGTAGAGAATATATACGTATTTCGCTCGGCGGATTGCGTGACGAAGCCGAAATCAGAGGGCACAGAAAAACTTATATCGGCGCTATGCCAGGGCGTATCATACAATCTATTAAAAAAGCAAAAACGTCTAACCCGGTATTTTTATTAGATGAGATAGACAAATTGTCGCATTCTAACCATGGCGACCCATCATCGGCGTTGCTCGAAGTATTGGATCCTGAACAAAATCACGAGTTTTACGACAATTTTTTAGAGATGGGGTACGACTTGTCTAAGGTGATGTTTATTGCCACATCCAACAGTCTCAACACCATACAACCAGCTTTGAGAGACCGTATGGAGATTATCGAGATGAACGGCTATACTATTGAAGAAAAAATAGAAATTGCCCGCAAACACTTGTTGCCGAAACAGTTGAAAGAACACGGACTAGACACCAAATCACTCAACTTAACAAAAAAACAATTGGAGTTTGTGGTGATGCATTACACCCGCGAATCGGGTGTGAGAGGTTTGGAAAAACAATTGGCCAACCTCGCTCGTGGCATTGCCAAAGCTAAGGTAATGGGTGACGAAATGAAAGATAAATTGACCGATGATGAATTGGTCGAAATATTAGGCAAACCTAGATTCCATCACGATTTGTACGAAAACAACGACACTGCGGGCGTAGTTACAGGCCTTGCGTGGACGAGAGTTGGTGGCGATATTTTGTACATCGAATCGATATTATCTAAAGGAAAAGGCGGCTTGTCGATGACCGGAAATTTGGGTAACGTCATGAAAGAATCAGCAACCATTGCGCTAGAATACATCAAAGCCAATGCTGCATCGTTTGACCTCAACGAAGAGATTTTTGACAAATACAAAATACACGTACACGTGCCCGAAGGAGCTACACCAAAAGACGGCCCAAGTGCTGGTATTGCCATGCTCACCTCTATGTTATCGACCTTTACGCAACGCAAGGTAAAGAAAAGCATTGCCATGACGGGCGAAATCACTTTGAGAGGAAAAGTATTGCCTGTTGGCGGTATCAAAGAAAAGATTTTGGCTGCCAAACGCGCCAACATCAAAGAGATTATTCTCTGCAAAGAAAATCAGCGTGACATTGAAGAAATCAAAGCTGATTACCTCAAAGGGTTAACTTTCCATTATGTAGACAAAATGACCGAGGTCGTTGATATTGCTTTGACCAAACAAAAAGTAAAAAACGCTAAAAAATTAGTCTAACCAATTACTTAGAATAAAAAAAAACCGTTACGATGTTCGCAAAACAAGTAACGGTTTTTGTTTTTAACAGTCTATGACTAATCTTCTTGTTGTTCGTAAAACTTGATTTCTTTGTCATAAAAATCTTGCGCTTGGTCAATCAATTGCTCCATTTCTTCTTCCAAATCAGTTTCGTCACTCTCATCTACTGGTTCGAGAAAAGTCAGATCTCCATCTTCTAGGTTGATGATAAATCTTGGATAATCGAGGTGAATAACAAAAATAGCCTCTTGGTAGTTGCTGTTATCTGCCAAGACAAATTGTGGTAAATCCATAGTTAAATATTTTTTATGAGTTTATTAGACATATATTCGAATCTGAAATGTAAAAGAACAGCTGCAACGGTGAGCCCAGCAAGTAAGCCCAGCCAAATACCCACTGCGCCCAAATCGGTATAGAGACCTAGATAGATACAAACACTGTACCCAACCACCCAATAAGACACAAAAGTCATAATCATCGGGATAGTCACATCGCGCAAACCACGCAAAGCGCCCAAAATAGCTACTTGCACACCATCCGAAATTTGGAAAATTCCGGCAATGATCAATAATTTTCCGGCGATATCGATTACCTCAGCACTCAAATCGCCTTGTAAAGCATGGTCTGCATTGATAAATAATAACGGAATAAATTGATGCAATGCAAAAAATAGCAAAGCAAATATAGTGTTTAATATCAACGACATCAGCATGATAGAACGCGCGACTATTTTCATTTTTGGATAATCTTTGAGCCCCATTTGGTTACCTACCCTAATCATCGCTGCCACGCTAAGCCCAGACACAAACATAAACACCATCGACGCCATAGACAAAGCGATCTGATTTGCCGCTTGTGCCGCAGTACCTATCATCCCAGTAAGCCAAACAGCGCCCGTAAACAAACCTACCTCAAAAAGAGACTGCATACCTGAAGGCAAACCGATTTTGAAAATATCTTTACATTTTTCCCACGAATAATCTTTTATAGACAATCCGTTAATGAATGGCGCCAAGGTTGCATTGCTTCTGAGTGCAAAATAAATATACACCAGCATGATTATCCGCGACAGCAAAGTACCATAAGCTACACCCATATACCCCATTTCGGGGAAAAACCACACACCGTAAATAAGGCAGTAGTTAAAAATTATATTAAAAATATTCGAAATCAAAGTAGCGTACATCGAATACCTTGTAAACGATTTACCGTCAGAAAACTGTTTGAAACCCTGAAAAGCAATTGCCGGAATTAACGAGAATGCTGCAATATCCAAAAACGGTTTGGCCAGACTGGTCACTGCATCAGGTTGCTCCATGTATCCAATTAATGGTTTGAGCGAAAACAATCCGCCAAACAATATGGCACCCAACACCGTACAAATTACCACGCCATTCAAAAAAATACGTTGCCCCTCGCCATCGTTGCCCTCAGCATCGGTAGAGGCAACCAAAGGCGTAATCGCCGTCGAAAACCCTACGCCAACCGCCAAAGCAATAAACACAAAGCTATTGGCCAATGAGGCAGCAGCCAGCTCGGTAGCTCCAATGCGCCCGACCATGATATTGTCTATCACACCAACCAAGGTATGCCCCAACATCGCAATGATGATTGGGTAAGCCAACTTGATATTGTATCTGAACTCCCGAAAATAAACCGATAAATTCATGCCTTTAAAATTTTCGGCAAAGATACGTCAGATTATCTCAGCTAAAAACATTTTTATACCTTTGGCATATAAATTGGTATATTTTAAGAAAAAGAAAAAAGTAAAGATGAAAAAAATAAGTATCGCAGTATTTGCATTATTGTTCGCAACCACAGCATTTGCACAAAAAAGTAACCCATCAGACTATCCGAGAGGTTTTAGACTTGGCTTTGGGCTTAGTGGAGGTTTTGATACCAACTCAGACTATGATTTTGGTCTTGGAGCAGATGTACGTTTACAATACGATTTATCAAGAAAAACCTCACTCACGCTCACCTCTGGCTACACCCATTTATTTGCCGAAGAAGACGCTGGTTTTATCCCTGCAAAAATTGGTTTCAAATCGTTTGTGAGCAAAAACATCTACTTGATGGCCGAAGGAGGCGCAGCCGTTAGCGCAACCTCAGATTTTGACAGCAGCGCATTACTTGCTCCATCTATCGGATTTGCCAATAGATACATCGATGTGAGTATCCGATACGAAAACTATCTAAACAACGACTTAGACCAATTAGGACTGCGAATTGCCTATGGTTTTAGTCTAAAATAATTAATCTAAAAACTACAAAATGATGACAAAAAAAGTATTAACACTCGCGATTGTTGGCCTAATGAGTGTAAGCTTTACCGCTTGCAAATGTTTTCAAAGCGACAAAAACAACACGACCACGATGACAAAAGATTTTGACTTACAAGGCTCTGAATGGAAGTTGGCTTCGATTGCTGGCAAAAAATTTGTAAAACCTACACAAATGCGCAATGATGAAATCAGTCTAAAATTTGATGAAGGCTTTGTTGCCACCTCAGACGGATGCAATGGCATGTCGGGCAAATACACGCAAAATGGCGAAAACTTGAGCTTTGGACTATTTAGAGCTACCAAAATGTTTTGTGATTGGGAAACTTTTAACGTACCGTTCAACGAAGTAAAGTCTTTCAGAACCAACGGCAAACAATTAGAGTTACTCAACGACAGCAAAGACGTAGTAGCGACCTACACCAAAAAATAATGGTATCGACCACTAAAAACACAAACCTATCGGCTAGCCAAAGTTGATAGGTTTTGTTTTTTTGAGCCACAAAAGTTTGTTCAATCATTTTGAAATCATTCAAAAACCGATTACTTTTGAAATAAAAATTTATCATGAAAATCAAATCATTACTATTATCTGCAGCTGGCCTAGCACTTGTCGCCTGTGCTACCAATCCGCTAACTGGGAAAAAAAAACTTAGCCTTATCAGCGAAGACGATTACCTGATACCGATGGCTTATACTCAATACACCGATTTTTTGAAAGAAAGCAAAGTGATTACCAACACCGCCGATGCGAGAATGGTAGACAAAGTCGGCGCAAAAATAAAAAATGCCGCTGTTTTGTGGATGAACGCAAAAGGAATGGGCGACCGTATAAAAATTATAAATGGGATTATAATTTAATCCAGAATGACCAAGTAAACGCCTGGTGTATGCCTGGCGGACAGATTGCTGTTTTTACGGGCATCATGCCAATCACCAAAACAGAATCGGGCTTGGCAACTGTGATGGGGCACGAAGTAGCTCACGCATTACTTAGCCATGGTAGAGACCGTATGCAAGGCGCTATGGGACAATCTCTAGGCGGTGCCGTACTTGGCGCAGCTACTAGTCAAAGCTCTAGCGAAACCCAACAAGCACTTGCTTTGGCTTACGGTCTAGGCTCTAATGTAGGAATGCTTGCTTATGGCCGTTCGCACGAATCTGAAGCCGATAGATTAGGTCTGATATTAATGGCTGTTGCAGGATACGACCCTGCCGATGCTATCGATTTTTGGGGACGCATGAGTAAACAATCTGGCGGTAGTGGCACACCCGAATTTTTGAGCACTCACCCAAGCCACAATACACGTATCAACAATATCAAAAAACATCTTCCGGAAGCACGGAGCGAAGCAAAAAAATACAGAAAATAAACAATAAAGTCATCAAGCGAATAGCCAAAACTTGATGACTTTTACTTTTAACACTACAAACTATGAATAACTTCCGGAAAGGAGATAACAAAGTGCTCAATGGTTGGGCATTTTATGATTGGGCCAACTCGGTCTATGCATTGGTGATTTCGTCCTCTATTTTTCCGTTATTTTACGGTGCATTATTTAGACAAAAAGAAATCAGCAGTTACCCGATTTTGGGCATGGATGTGCCTAGCGAATCTATTATCAGCTACATTACCGCCATCAGCTTTGCTGTGGTCTCGCTACTCTCGCCAATATTGTCGGGCGTAGCCGATTATCTAGGCAACAAAAAGTTTTTTCTGAAGCTGTTTTGCTACCTTGGCGCAATCTCGTGTATGATGTTATACTTTTTTGACCTCGACAATTTGTGGCTCGGATTGTTTTTTTACAGCACTGCACTTATCGGTTTTTGGGGGAGCTTAGTTTTTTACAATTCTTACCTACCAGATATTGCTCTCGCTGAGCAACAAGACAAAATAAGCGCCAAAGGCTACGCTTTGGGCTACATCGGCAGTGTAATATTACTTATCATCAACCTAGTGATGGTGATGAACTACCAATGGTTTGGTTTTGAAAACGAATTGGTTGCCATGCGTTACAGTTTTGTTTTGGTCGGACTTTGGTGGATTGGTTTTAGCCAAATATCTTACCGTCGATTGCCCAGTTTTAGAAACAGCAACAAACTCAGAGGAAGCGTTTTTTTGTTGGGGCTAAAAGAAATTTATCGGGTGATGAAAAAAGTAAAACAACAACCCGTCATCAAATCTTACCTTACCGCTTTTTTTGTGTACAGCATGGCGGTGCAAACCGTGATGATTATTGCCGCATATTTTGGCGAAAAAGAAGTCGCTTGGGGTTCAGACTCCGAAAGAGTGATGGGGCTCATCATCAGTATATTGCTCATACAAATAATTGCTGTGGTAGGCGCACTACTCACTTCTCGCATTTCGCAAAAACTAGGCAACATCCCTACGTTAATTATTATCAATATTTTGTGGGTAGGTATTTGTATTGATGCCTATTTTGTGGTTACTCCCAACGATTTTTATATCGCAGCCAGCCTCGTAGGCTTGGTCATGGGCGGCATACAGTCACTCTCTCGCTCTACCTATTCCAAACTTTTGCCTGATACCCACGACACTACTTCGTACTTTAGTTTTTATGATGTAACCGAAAAAGTGGGTATTATTATCGGGATGAGCATTTATGGTCTTATTACACAACTTACTGGCAAGGTACAAAATGCTATTTTGTTTTTGGTCGTGTTTTTTATTGTTGGGGTGTTTTTGCTCTACAAAACACAATTAAAAACAAAAAAATCTACTAAAAATTAATTTTTCATCAACAATTATCAGTATTTTTGAATAAACCTTAACTCTTTGGTCTATGAAAAAACTCTTCAACATCTCTAGTCTATTATTACTTTTTATTTTTTTATTAGGATGTAGTAAAGAACCCATAGACGAAATAGTTACACACGACCATATCAAAGGCGAGCCTATTGTGCGGTTTGAGTTAGACGGTGTGACTTATGTAGCAAAAGGAGAAGATGTGTTTTCGCAATTTGTTGATATAAGCGCTCCATTCCATATGAGTGTTCGAATCAAAGACGAACAAAACGATTTTAATACCTTCTCACTCGTCATATTTGCCCCATCTACGCAAAAAGGCACTTACCAAACAGGTATTACCCAAGACCCTTTCGAGATGATAAACACCTATGCCCATGCTTCCATTAATAACTATTATAGAAGTAGTACAATGGAGTTCTCAACTTCTTATTATGAAGGAGACAGACCAAGCACCGATACCGTAACAGACAGAGGCTCGATTGTGATTACCGATTTTAATGTTGCTGCCAACCAAATAGAAGGTACTTTTGAGTTCGAACTCGTTCCTCCATACGATTTAAACATAACCCCCGGAGAAGAGTACCCTAGCCCAATAAAAATAGAAAATGGATATTTCAAATACATCAATTTGGAGTTTTATGATTAGCGTATTTTCTGGTTCGAGAAAAATTGAATTATTCCGTTGCTAAACCAACCTTATATTATCGCTCCAGATTTTTTAAGCAGTTTTTTTTATCAAAACCAAGAAATTATCCTATTGATTTTGAATTTTCAAAAAAATAATTTTATATTTGGAAAATATTAACACGCTTTCTAATGAAAAAATTGACCTATATATTAAGCTTTGTCTTGCTTTCGGCTGGTTTTACCGCTTGCGATAAAGAACCGATTGACGAAGAAGTAAAAAACGATTACAAACAAGGAGAACAAATTTTGAGATTTGACCTCAACGGTGTAACGCATGTTGCAACTGGCAACGAAATCAACACTACTGTTGACTTTGACGGCTCTATGACCATCAGTGTAAACATCAAAGACGAGAGAAACGACTTTAACAATATTTCGTTTACTATCGGGACTTCTGGCAAAGATTTAGGCACGTACAACACCGCCTATGTATGGGGAATAATCACAGAAGAATATGGTTATTCGCAAGCCAACTTGTTTTATCAAGGAGATTTGTGGAATTACAACACACATTATTTGGAGAATGACCCAGAAATTCCGGAAGATGTAGAAGAATATTTTATGGACCTCAACCGAGGTGCTTTTACCATTACAGATTTTAATGAGCTATCTGGCCAAATCGAAGGTAACTTCGAATTTGAGATGGTGCCACCATACGATTTAGACCTAGACGACGATGTTCCTTATCCGACACCACAAATGGTGACCAACGGATATTTTAAATACATCACTGTACAATAATCTTTAGTTTTTTCATAATTTTCGATCAAGAGAAGCTCCTAGAGTTTCTCTTTTTTTTTAATTTTACGCAAAACCAAAAAAGATGTCATCACACCATATTGTTAGAGACGACCAAGAACCTGCATTGATTATCGCCAATGGCGAAGCATGCAGCCAAGACCTACTCAACCAACTGCTCGAATGGTCACCACATATCGTGGTTTTAGACAGCGCCATCGAGCGTGTGATGCAACTCGGTATAAAGATAGATGTACTGATAGGCGATTTTGACCGCAACTTTAATCATCAAAAATATGCAAACTTGCAATATCCGCCAATCAAAGTAATCAAAATAGATGACCAAGACTCTACCGACCTAGACAAAGCGTATAATTATTTAATTGACAACGGCTATTCGGCAGCAAACGTCATTTGGGCAACTGGCAAACGAGCCGATCACACGATGAGCAACGTCACCAACCTCGCCCGTACAAAAGACCAATTGAAAATAGTCATTTTAGACGATTATTCAAAAATATTTTTGTGTCCGAAAAATTTTAAAAAATGGTATCCGGCAGCAACGCCAATTTCGTTAATTCCCATCGGTACTGTTTCGGGTATTCGCACCAAAAACTTATTGTACCCACTCGACAACGAAGCCTTAACGCTAGGTTACAGAAGCGGTTCGAGCAACGAAGCCGAAAAAGACGGCATGGTGGAAATCAGCTATACCGACGGCGATTTGCTATTGATGGAATGTAGTGATTAAAGCATAAAATCGGCCAAGACCAAAGCTGTCATCGCCTCGACAATAGGCACTGCACGAGGCACCACACAAACGTCATGCCTGCCTTTGCCCCCAACAGTTTGTAATTTACCATCGGCTGACAACATTTCTTGCGGCTGCATCAGCGTAGCTACTGGTTTGAAAGCGACCTTAAAATAAATATCCATCCCTGTAGAAATTCCGCCTTGTACACCACCCGAAAAGTTGGTCTTGGTAGTTCCGTCAGCGTTAAAATAATCATTGTGTTGACTGCCTCTCATTTTTGTACCTTCAAATCCGCTGCCAATTTCGAAACCTTTGGTAGCATTGATAGACAACATCGCTTTGGCTAAATCGGCCTCTAACCTATCAAACACAGGATTACCCAAGCCCACAGGTACGTTTTTCACCACACAAGTAATCACCCCGCCCAGAGTATCACCATTTTTACGTGTACTTTTTATCAATTGCTCCATTTGT
The DNA here is from genome assembly GCA_041583035.1 of Flavobacterium sp. Lineage (GTDB taxonomy): Bacteria > Bacteroidota > Bacteroidia > Flavobacteriales > Flavobacteriaceae > Flavobacterium. The sequence continues at coordinate 1,931 of JBFHGP010000050.1, read as the reverse complement.
GCTGCCACATCAAGGTCGGGACAACGCACCATATTTTGCTCAGATTTTTCTAAATCAAGTAAATGATAAGGATGATTTACCGATACCTCGCCAATCGACGACACATAAGCTGTAATGGCGATTGGGCTGATAATTTGCTTGGCAATTGCACCTGCAACTACCCGACAAGCTGTTTCGCGAGCCGAACTCCTGCCTCCGCCTCGATAATCTCTAATACCATATTTTTGTTGATATGTATAATCGGCGTGGCTAGGCCGAAAATGATCAACCAAATGCCCATAGTCTTTAGATTTTTGGTTTTGATTAGGAATCATAAAACCGATGGGCGTACCAGTAGTTTTGCCCTCAAAAATACCTGACAAAAACTCTACCACATCGGCCTCTTTGCGCTGAGTCACTATATTGGACTGACCAGGTTTACGACGATCGAGCTCATGCTGTATCGCATCAAAATCTAAGGCAATATTTGACGGACATCCATCAATAATACCGCCGATGGCTTTGCCATGAGATTCGCCAAAAGTGGTTAAAGTGAGTTTTTTTCCAAAAGTATTTCCAGACATGATTGCATGTGTTATAATCACAAAGATAAGCTTTCTTGCGAAATTTTGCCCCCAGATGATTGTGCAAAAAAAACAGCCACTTCTTGCGAAGTAGCTGTTTCTACTATAATCTAACTAAAAATTATTTTTTAACAATTTTTTGCGTAGCTACTGTACCGTTGGCAGTAATATTCAACAAGTAAATTCCGCTAGACAAATCAGATGCGTCAACTGTAGTCTCAGCAACGTTTGTAAAGTTGAATGATTTTACTGTTCTACCGTTAAGGTCAGTAATCGTGATAGCCTCGATATTTGCCTCAGGCGATGTGATATTTACGATATCATTTACCGGATTAGGGAAAACATTTAAGCCTAATTTATCGAAGTTTTCGGTGCTGGCATCTGCTTCTACAATATCTATAATAATAAATGCATCTGTAAAACCAATAGAAGCAAATGTTGACGGCGTCGTCAAACCACAACCCTCTGCAAGCAAATAACTCGGATTTGTTTCAGATGTAGCCACTCCCATATAGTGAGTTGAACCATTACCACCTTCAGCAACAGCTGTATTTATATTATGCACTCCTACAACAATAACATCACCTGAATTAACACTGATTGCTGAACTAAGCTGTACATCTACCAAAGATAGGTCATCTGCCGATGTAAATGTTGCTGTACCAGATCCCAATTCAGTTAGGCCATCAGGATAAGATCCAGGGAAAGCTCCTGCGCTTTGATACACAGTAACAGTAACAGGAAAATCTCCATTTACCGCACCCACACCTACTCTCACAGCGCCAATACTTAAATTTGAAGACATTGTGTAAGATCTAAAATATGTGCTTTCACTAATCCCTACTGCAGGAGTACCCACTGCACAAGCTACTGTAGTATCTGTAGGAGCAGAATTTCCTGTTTGAGAAACAACTGTTTGAGCATTTGCCCCGAACGAAATAGCAGCAAAAGCTGTTGCTGCAAAAAGTAATTTTTTAATCATGATATTTCTGTTTTTAAAGTTTATACGTTCAAATTTAAAAAAATTAAATGAATTATAAAAGAAAATACCTTAAATTTAACAATTACATACTCAATAAAAATATCCTCACCAAACGATTGCTTGGCAAGGACATTTTTTAATGTTAGGTTTTACGTACTAAAACTTGAGCGTTAGCCCTACCAAAAAGTTGAGCGTCGCTTGCGGATAATAACCCGCTCCTTCGATAGTGGCTATTTGCCCTGGGTTGCTCCAATCGTCATCATAGGTGTAGTAATAGCCGTTTGAAATATATTCGGTATCAAAAATATTGTTTACCATTAAATCTAATCGTGCTTCTTTGAACCATTTTTGCAACGGCAAACGATAGCTTGCTACAAAATCGGTAG
>JBFHGP010000049.1:0-15968 GCA_041583035.1 Flavobacterium sp. | reverse complement strand
TTGCAAAAACTTTTGTTTTTCGCCCAAGGTCAATAGCGGCCTGGTATCATACCCCATCACATATGGCAAAGGGATGTGTCCTGCTGTTGGCAACAAATCTGCACAAAAAGCAATGGTTTGATTGTTGTATTCAATTATCGGAATCATTTGCTTCTCGGTATGACCATCGGCAAAGAAAATACCAAAACCTAATTCGCTCTCTGTCAACAAATCAGCGTCTGGCCTGTCGATAAAATGTAATTGTCCTGCTTCTTGCAAAGGCAAAATATTTTCGGACAAAAAAGAGGCTTTTTCTCTGGCATTGGGTTTCGTCGCCCAATCCCAATGATTTTCATTAGTCCAATATTTAGCATTTTTGAAAGTTGGCACATAGCCCGTACGGTCGTTATTCCATTTAACTGCACCACCAACGTGGTCAAAATGTAAGTGTGTAAGAAAAACATCTGTGATATCGTCTGGGTGAAAACCTTTTTCGGTCAACGATTTTTCTAACGAATAGTCACCCCATAAGTTGTAATAACCAAAAAATTTATCTGATTGCTTGTCACCCATCCCTGTGTCAATCAAGGTAAGTCTGTCGCCGTCTTCGATAAACAAACAGCGTGCGGCAATATCTATTTGATTATTGTTATCTGCAGGATTGGTTCGTTGCCAAATGGTTTTGGGCACAACCCCAAACATGGCTCCGCCATCCAATTTAAAGTTACCTGCCTCTATCGCGTGTAATTTCATAATAAATCTGCTTTTATATGGAGGTAAAGATACAAATTTCTGTTGGTAATTAATAGCATATCCCAACCTTTAGAAGCAGAAAAAACAGATTATGGCAAACTGTCAGCTACTCGCAGTCGAGCCATTATTGGGTAATGGTCTGAGTTTTTGAAATTGGTAAAAGTCTCAAAATGTTTGATTTCGAAAACTTCATCGGTAAAAATATAATCAATCCTAGCTGGATAATATTTATAATTGTACGTTGCGCCAAAGCCTTTGCCCGCCTCTACGAAAGCATCTTTCATCTCTCCTTTAATATTTCTGTAAACGTACGAAAATGCTGAGTTATTCATGTCTCCACAAATAATTTTTCGTCCAGAAAAATCTTTCATGTGTGCCATAATCAGCTCTGATTGAGACTGTTGTTCTTTAAAAGCTATACTGATACGGTTAAAAATCCTTTTTGATTTAGCCTCGTCTAGACTTTCGTTGATTTCTGGACTAATATTAATCGATTGTAAATGAATACTATACACTCTAATAGTGTCGTTATTTTTGACAATATCAGCATAAATCACATTATTGTCTGACTTGGGCAAAGAGATTTCACCTTGATTAATAATTCTAAATTTAGAAAATATAGCTTGCCCGGTTCTGATTTTGTTGCCATGCATCACGATATGACGAAATTTATAATCGCCAAATTCGTATTCGGCAGATGGCGAATATTCTTGAAAACAAATGATGTCTGGCTTTTTATCTTCTACAAACAACTTAATGTTTTCTGACACATTTTCGTCTTCAATCCAATCAAACAAATTGAACAACCGTACATTGTAGCTCAAAACCGTAAAATCGTCATCGCTAGGCGGTAGATTGTTTTCAGAAAATTTATAAAAGCTATTGAAAAATGTCAAACCCACTAAAAAAATAAGCGTTGAAAGCAAAAATTGTTTACGGAATTGGACAATCCAATAAGTTGCAAAAAGTAAATTTACAATCAAAAATCCGGGTAAAAAAAGCGTGATTACCGACAAAAACGGAAACAATTTGGGCGCAAGATAAGGCAATATATACGCCAATAATGTAAGTACTGCCGTAAAAATATTGATGGCATAAACCGCTTTATTAAACCACGATAGTTTTTTCATTTTACTTTTGTTTGAATAAAAATTCTTTTTCTTTTTTGGTTAAACTTTCGTAGCCTGATATGCGTATTTTATCTAAAATTTCGTTTACTTTTTTCTGGTTATCAGCTTTGCTATACCTTTCTGTATAAGCGTTGGATTGGCTTGTACGCGTCGATTTTTTGTTGGCAAACTTAGGTTTATTCCAAAAAATCCATTGAGACATATCTGTACCTTTGAGCAACAATGTAGCATAAAGCACCCCAAACAAAGCTCCGCCAATATGCGCCAAACGCCCGCCTACATTACCATTGCTCATCATCAATAAATCGAGTAGCAAAAAACCGGCTGCAATATACCAAATTTTTACTTGCCCTATCAATGGCAAACGCACCAACATATGAGGGGAATATCGTGCTACGGTAAACAATAGCGCCATGATACCGCCAGACGCACCTAGCAATAGCCCACCTTCACCGATAATTGAAAACAAGGCAACAAAAAACAAGCCAGCAAACAACGATCCCAAAATAAAAACTGCCAACAGTTGTCTTTGGGTAAAAAAAGTGTTGAACAATTGTCCGAAACAATAGAGTGCTATCAAATTGAATATCAGATGGATGATGTTGGCGTGAAAAAATGTATAGGTAAAATACGTCCAAAATTTGGGTAAATTGACAGACACATCCGCATTGAGCGCCACCCATTGATTGACAGGCAAAAAGTTACCCATCAACATTTCAATCAAACTGATGGCAGCGATAAAGTATATCAACCTTTGCGCAGTGTCTGCTATTCTTAATTGATATTGTATTTTTTCTATCCAATTATTGCCCATATCTGTCCCAGCGATTTTGGTTAAACTGATTTTTTTTCCAATACCACATCAACAAAAATCCTACCAAAGCTCCGCCAAGATGTGCAAAGTGTGCAATCCCGGTAGATGCGCCGAAAAAAGATCCGCCATTGAGCCCCAACACCAAATCTAAAGTCAAAATACCAGGTACAAAATACTTGGCTTTGATAGGCACCGGAATAAACAGCAAAGCCAACTCTGCATTGGGATACATAAAAGCAAAGGCCACCAAAAGACCGTAGATTGCCCCTGATGCACCAAGCATTCTAGTATTAAAAGACGAGGTATGATTGATCGCTTCTTGTATTTGAGGAGTGTTTTGTATCATGCTGTTTACTTTGCCTTCTGTCAAAAGTGTTTGTAACTGACCTGACGTCATCCCTGCATTTATCAAATAATCGTAGGCTTGATGAAACTGAAAATAATTAACTGCGAGATTGACTGCCGCTGCACCCAATCCGCATAAAAAATAAAAAATCACAAACTTTTTGCTTCCCCAAAAATGTTCTAATACCACGCCAAACGACACCAAGGCAAACATATTGAAAAACAAATGCATCCAATCGCCATGCATAAACATGTGTGATATCAGCTGCCATACGCCAAACATCGGATTTTCGAAATAATATAGCGGTAAATAAATATTGAGTGCTGGCACGAGCATTGCACCAACAAACAAAATAATATTGACAATAAGTATTTGTTTTACCGCATTGGTCAATTGTATCATAAAATAAATTTTTTATCGATTTCTTCTATATTTTGTATCACATAAGTAGGTTTGCCAAACGGCGACAATTGCGGATCGGCACAAGCAAACAAAGCATTGACAATATGCTGTTGTTCATCAGCTGTCAAAACAGTACCGCTTTTTAGCGCCAAACTCTGCGCCATTGCCTTGGCGAGATGATTTTGCAACACCGTAACATCGTCTGGCCAATCGCTTTGCCAATGCGCCAACAAATCTTCGAGCACAATAGACACTTCGCTCTCAGACACGCCCACAGGCACACCCGAAACCACCACACTCTCTACTTCTATTTTTTCAAAAACAAAACCAAGATCGGTCAAGTGTGCATTCATTTCGGTCAAAATAGCAATCTCTGTGGATGAAAAATACAGCGATAATGGAAAAAGCAACTGCTGGCTAGAACCATTTTTATGGAGAAATTGCTGTCTGTATTTTTCAAACAATATTTTTTGATGTGCGCGCCGTTGGTCAATAATTACCATTCCCGATTTTATTGGGCTAACAATATATTTTTTATGGATTTGAAAGGCCAAGTTAGGCACTTTTTCTTCATTAATCTGGCTCGAAAAAAGAGTATCGTTGGGCAAATCGCTTTCTACCGTATGCTTATCTGCAGATATAACTTCGTCTGTCGATGCCGATATATGGCTGTATAAGGTATTCCATTGAGATGATGAACTGCCGCCCGAAACTCTTGGCGAACTCATTTTGCTATTGGTCGAAATCGATTTTTCGGCAAACGGATTGAAGTTTGTATCTACCTCAACCGTAGGTTTTACGCTATTTTTTCGCTCCATCTCGTAAGGTGTATCCAAGTCGGGATTGCGATTAAAATCTAGCACAGGAGCAATGCTAAACTGCCCCAAGCTATGCTTTACTGTTGCCCGAATGATGGCGTATAAAGCCGAATCGTCATCAAATTTTATCTCTGTTTTGGTCGGATGAATGTTGATATCGATAGTATTTGGCGGCAAATGCAAATAAATGTAATATCCTGGGTGTGTACCCTCTTTGAGTAAACCTTCGTAGGCAGCAACAATGGCGTGATGCAAATAGCCACTTTTTACAAAACGATCATTGACAAACAAAAACTGTTCGCCACGTGTTTTTTTAGCCGCTTCGGGTTTGGTCACAAAACCATAAATCTCTGCAATCTCTGTTTGTTCGTGAATCGGCACTAACTTTTCGTCGAGTTTATGCCCCATGATACCAACAATTCTTTTGCGTAAATTGCCTGCCGGCAGTTGAAAAACATCGTTGCCATTATGAATCATTTCAAAGGCAACGCTTGGGTGCGCCAAGGCCACACGGTGAAATTCGTCAATCACATGGCGAAGCTCTACTTTATCAGATTTTAGAAAATTGCGACGTGCCGGTATGTTATAAAACAAATTTTTAACCAACAAAGAAGTGCCTTGTGGCAACACGGCCAAATCTTGCGAAGTCACTTTGCTCCCCTCAATGACCAAATGTGTACCAAGCTCTGCATCTTCGGGTTTGGTTTTGAGCTCTACGTGAGCAATTGCAGCAATAGACGCCAAAGCCTCGCCGCGAAAACCTTTGGTGTGGAGATTAAACAAATCTTCAGCTTTAGAAATCTTGGATGTTGCGTGTCTCTCAAAACACAATCTGGCATCGGTCTCATTCATCCCCACACCGTTATCAACTACTTGTATCAGTGTTTTTCCGGCATCTTTGATGATGAGTTTGATGATAGTAGATTGTGCATCAACAGCGTTTTCTAACAGTTCTTTCACTACCGAAGCTGGTCTTTGCACTACCTCTCCGGCAGCAATTTGATTGGCGACATGATCTGGCAGTAAACGAATGATATTGGCTGACATAGTTTTGGTTTAAAAAGCAAATTTACAATTTTTGTACGAGGAGCATCAATGGGTCTGATTAAATTTTAGCCAATTATTCACACAAAAGTATATTTTACTGCAACCGAGCTGTCACCAAAAGACAAAACCTGTAAGCAATGTACTCACAGGTTTTGTCTTGAATTGGTATGTCAACTTAGGCACTAACTGCCTTGAGTTGTGTAGAAAAGTTGCGTTCGATTGCTTGTTTTGCATAATCACCGTCAACAGTAAAATTGTTGGCATCACTACTTGGCAATTCATACATAGCATCGGTAAGGACGGCTTCGCAAAGCGATCGCAACCCTCGAGCTCCAAGCTTGTACTCCATAGCTTTGTGCACTAAATAGTCTAAGGCATCGTCTGTAAATTGCAGCGCAATACCATCCATTTCGAACAATTTTTTGTATTGTTTGGTCAAAGCATTTTTTGGCTCTGTCAATATCATCCTCAATGTGTCGTGGTCTAACGGATCCATGTGGGTAAGTACCGGCAAACGTCCTATGATTTCTGGGATAAGTCCAAACTCTTTCAAATCTTTTGGGATAACATACTGCAAGAGATTTTCTTTGTCAACTTTTGCGTTATCATCTCCCGAGCCATAGCCAATTGCTTGAAAATTCATTCTTTTAGAAATGATTCTTTCTATACCATCAAAAGCACCGCCTGCGATAAACAAAATATTTTGGGTATTGACCTCGATAAATTTTTGGTCTGGATGCTTACGTCCGCCTTTTGGTGGAACGTTTACCACTGATCCTTCGAGCAATTTGAGCAATGCTTGTTGCACGCCTTCGCCACTAACATCTCTGGTAATTGACGGATTGTCACTTTTGCGTGCAATCTTGTCTATTTCATCGATAAAAATGATTCCTTTTTCTGCTTTATCCACATCATAATCAGCTGCTTGTAACAACTTTGTCAGAATACCTTCTACATCTTCACCTACGTAACCTGCCTCTGTAAGCACAGTTGCATCTACGATAGCCAAAGGCACGTTGAGCATTTTGGCGATGGTCTTGGCCACCAAAGTTTTTCCGGTACCTGTTTGTCCTACCACTACGATATTACTTTTTTCTATCTCAATATCATTCTGACTTTCGGGCTGTAACAATCTTTTGTAGTGATTATACACGGCTACCGACAATACTTTTTTGGTTTTATCTTGCCCGACAACGTATTCGTCCAAAAATTGACGAATCTCTGTAGGTTTTTTCAACAGCAATTCGTCAGACAAAGTGGCACCGCCTTTATGTTTGGTTTCTTCTGATACAATATGATAAGCTTGTTCTACGCATCGTTCACAAATATTTGCGTCGATACCGCCTACCAATACCTGAGTTTCAGATTTTGGTCTTCCACAAAAAGAACATCCTCCTTCTTTATTCATAATTTATTCTGATTTCTTATTTCTTACCAAGACTTCATCTACCATCCCGTATTCTTTGGCTTCGTCTGCTCTCATCCAGTAATCTCTTTCTGAATCGTGAAATACTTTATCGTAAGGTTGCCCAGAATGGCTAGAAATGATTTGGTACAATTCTTCTTTCAATTTCAACATCTCTTTGAGGTTGATTTCCATATCGGTAGCCACGCCTTGCGCTCCGCCCGATGGTTGGTGAATCATCACACGAGAGTGTGGTAACGCCGATCTTTTGCCTTCGGCTCCCGCACACAACAATACCGCTCCCATAGAGGCTGCCATACCTGCACAAAGTGTAGCTACATCTGGCTCTACTAGCTGCATGGTATCGTAAATCCCTAAGCCTGCATAAACGCTACCTCCGGGTGAGTTGATGTATAAACTGATGTCTTTTTTACTGTCTACGCTTTGTAGAAACAACAATTGTGCTTGGATAATATTGGCTACATAATCGTCAACACCGGTACCCAAAAAGATGATTCTGTCCATCATCAAACGAGAAAAAACGTCCATCGAGGCGATATTCATTGGTCTTTCTTCGATAATGTATGGAGTCATACTCGATACGATTTGGTCATAATACATGCTATTGATGCCATGGTGTTTGGTGGCGTATTCTTTAAATTCTTTTCCGTAATCCATAATTTTGTTTTTTTGTTTAAAAAAAGAAACGTCAAATCTTTTTAGATTTGACGTTCAAAGGTAATTATTTTTTCTGACTTAATTATTCGCCATATACTTCCTTAACAAAATCTTTGTAAGTTACCTTCTTGGTTTTTGCTTTTACGTTGTCAGCAAACAATTTGAGCATTTTTTCGTTCATCAATTGCTCAGAGATTCTTTGTGTTTCTTCTTGGTTGGTCAATACTCTACCAACGATATTGTTTACTTCTTCATCAGCAACATCTGTTTGGCCAAATTGCGCCATTTGTTGTTTGATCAAATCAGCAGCGTGGTCTTTGATTTCTTCAATTGTCACTTGCAAATTATTGTCTTTGATTAATTTACCTTCAATCAATTGGTATTTCAATCCGTTTTCTGACTTATTGTATTCTTCTTCAGCTTGTTGCTCGTCTAGTTTGGTTTCGCCTACTGTTTGTAACCATTTTTTCAAAAATGTTTCAGGCAAATCAAATTTTGTGTTTTCTACCAAAAACTCTACAACATCGTTGGTAAATTTATGATCTGCTTGTTGAGCAAATTGTTTTTCGGCATCTTCTTTGATTTTTTCTTTCAATTCGGCCTCAGAAGTTACTTTACCTTCACCAAACAATTTATCGAAAAACTCTTGATTCAACTCTGCCTTTTCTTTGTTCATGATATCTTCGATAGTACACTCGATATCAATTTCTAAACCGTGAACTCTGTCGTGGTCTACTTTGAGCATATCCATCAATTTGTGTTCATCTTTAAACAAACCTTTGGTTGAAACTTTTACAGTATCACCCACTTTTTTGTTGATAAATTTTTTCTGATTGGTTTTTGTTCTAATATCAGCAACGGTAAACGTGTATGTATTCTCAATACCTTCTTCTTCGTTGATTACTTTTACAGCAACATCGTCGTCTTCGTCAACGCTATCTTTGTGAATTTCTTTTCCGTATTGTTTTTGGATAAACTCTACTTGCTCATTGAGCATCTCTTCGTCTGCTTCGATTTCGTACTTCACGATTTCGTTTTTAGCAGTCAAATCTACATCAAACTCAGGCGCTAAACCTAGTTCGAAATCAAAAGAAAAAGCATCGGCATTCCAATCTACATCTTTAGCAACTGGTAGTGGGTTTCCGAGAATATCAATTTTTTCTTCATGGATATATTCACTTAATTTTTCTTGAAGCAATTTGTTAATTTCGTCAAGCATCACAGCAGATTCGTACTGCTTTTTGATTAATGACATAGGCACTTGTCCTTTTCTAAATCCTGGAATAGAAGCATTTTTTTTATAGTTTTTTAATACTTCGTCCACGTTGTTTTGAAAATCGTCTCGAGTTACATCAATCGTAACAATTGCATTTAATGCATCTACATTATTTCTTGTGATATTCATTGATTTGATATTTACATAATAAAATTGGCTTGCAAAATTAAGTTATTTTTACAAGCCAACCAATTTTTTAATCGTTTGATTATGCCACGCTTAGTGTTTATTTGTTTTGTCCGATACCTCCAAATATTGATTGTACAAGTGACAACACTAAACTAAACAGCAATGCGTACCAAAAATTTTCTACTTCAAAACCATTGACAAAATAGTCACAAAGCATAATAATTAACGCATTGATTACAAATAAAAACAAGCCCAATGTCAGTACCGTTATCGGGAAAGACAATATTTGCAATATAGGTTTTACAATCAAATTGAGCAGTACCAACGCCACAACTACCCATAGCGAGGTCGTAAAACTATCTACTGTCACGCCTGGTAAGAAATAGGCTAAGCCAAAAATAACAGCAGCCGAAACTAAAAGGTTGATTACAAATCTCATAACTATTAATTGTTTGAAGTTATTATTTTTACTCCTTGATATTCTGATACATTTACTAACGGAATATTTGCTTGATAATGATTGTTAATCACTTTGAGCACTTCGTTGGTCACAAAAGCATATCCTCTAGCATTGGGGTGAACGCCGTCTAACGAAAACAATACAGTATTGAGATTGCCTGTACCTTGAAAGTAATTGGCTGTATAAATTTGTCCGTCTGGTGCTCTCAATCCAGAAACTAATTGCGTTAAAATACTATTCATATCAGCCACTGCCAAGTTTTTTGAAGCAGCGATAGCTCTGATCGTTTGGTTGAATTGTGTAGTTGCTGTAGTAATCTCTGTTTGTTCTGCCGGAATCAATACATACATATCTTCTAGCGGATAAGTAACCCCCATTACATTAAAAGGTGCTGGCAAAACTATACTCTCTTGCCCAATCACTGAGCTTGTTGGCAAAGTAAACAAATCGTTTGGAGTAGCATGACGCGCTTGCCCATACAATTGTCCCAACATGGCCGCTTGCTCAGCAGAAAAATCTGGCATTGTTTGCAACACTCCTGCAATTTGCTGTGATAAATCTGTCAAACTTTCGTCTTTGATTAATATTGGATTTGCCGATGTTTTTGAATACAATTGTAAACGATCGCCTTGACCAAAAGCAGCCAATACTTGTTTGAGTGGACCAAATTGCGCATTCAATTGGTCGATTACCTGATCACCGCCCAATTGCTCTGCTGTTAACGGATTATAAGGCACTGTGGTAAAGTACGGAATTGAAGTAACCGCCGGAATTGTCATTAAAACACCTTTGGCTCCATTAACTGTAAGTCCATCTACGATGCCGCTATATACCGACGCAAACACTTGCGGGTCGGTGATATCATTGCTGCCATAAGTTGTCGGGTCTATATTACCTGCTTGATTCACTCCTGTACCGCCCGAAATTGCGTAAGACAACACATCGTTACTACCTATCCAGTTGGTAAAAAATGTAGCATTGAGGCTCATCGCATCTTCCAGAACTGTTGCGTTTGAAGAAGTTGCATGTCTCACAAAATAAGGATTGGCCGATCCTGTCGTTAAACCAGCAATGTTACCGTATCCAGGAGCTACCAAATGAAAAGATTTTGCCCCAGGCACACCCATATTGTGATAAGCTGTTTGTTGCAAATCGCTTACTTCTATAGTTGATGTACCCGCCATATTTACAGGCTCTGAGCCTTGTGCTGTCATTAAAATTGCCATACGGGTATCGAATCCTGGCAAAGCTTGTCCCGCCAAAGTGAGTCCGCCCAAATCATTGACATCATCTGCAAAAGAAGGCTGAGTAAATTCGCCCCCACCTACAATTTTGAATTGTTGCGCCATAATGTTTGGGAAAGAGTTTTGCTGCCCGCTTCTAAACATGGTGCCGTCCATATAACCAGCAGTTAATGAATTTCCTACAGCCACATAGGTGGTAAAATCGGCTTCGCCAGCATGGTAAGAACTGTCTGTCAATTCGTTATCAAACTCAGGTTCGCACGCTACCAAGCCCAAGGCTAAAATTGATAAGTATATAAATTTATTTTTCATGTTTCAATGTTTTAAAAATTATACGATAATCCCAAACCTACTGAACTTACTGCTGAGCGGTAAGTACCTCCAAAAGATACTGGATTTCCGTCTTCGATATAATGATCGTAGCTTCCGTCAAACTCGTCGAAGTGCATAAACAATGCAGATACATCTACACCCAATTTTGGCGTAATATTATAGGTAAACCCTAAAGTACCTGCCAACGAGCTATTTCTCGGTGTTTCTGGCGCATAATATCCTTCGCGTACTGGTGTTTCATCATAATATCCACCTACTCTTAGAGACAATTGCTCGCAAGGCGTGTATTGCAAACCTGCGCGAAAAGTGTTAGCGTTTTTATATTGTCTTGGATTGATCGAGCTAGTATTGTTACTGAACTGAATATCAAGCGATTCGTATTCGCTCCAGAATGTGTGATTCATCTCTACCGCTGCCAACCATTTTTCGTTGATTTGGTAAGAAAAACCAAAAGATAACTCGGCTGGTAAAGGCATGCTTGCAGAAAAAGTAGTTTGTTGATAGCTAGGTGCTAAAAAGCCAGGCATATCTGAGAATGTTGCTTTTCCGTCTTCAACTTCCATGTCGATGTGTGAACGATAATTGATACCAAAAGTCACATAATCGTCTAATTTTGCCGTCAAACCGACATTGTATCCCCAAGCCGATACGCCTGATTCGTCTAATGTTACATCAGAGCGATTACCGTTTTCGTCGGTCAAGCTTCTAGATAAATTACGGTTAAACTCTACACCTCCATTCACATAAATCAACCCTGCACCAATACTTACGTCATCGGTAATTTTGAAGGATACAGTAGGTTGTATAAAAAAAGTTTGGAGGTTAATGTTGTTAACCAAATGCGACCCTTGCCAATCTGTATCCCACTCAACCGCACTACCGTAAGGCGTATAAACCGCGAGGCCGGCAGCAAATCTGTCAGAGATTTTGTAATTAGCATAAAAATAGGCAGGAGTACCTATATTTTCGGTTTGGTTTGTCCAATTATACGTAGTGTTCTGAAACTTTGTATTGGCAAACAAGGCTGAGGCTCCGGCAGAAAAACTAAATTTTTTGTCGAGAAAAACACCGTTGGCTGGATTAAAAAAGATGCTTTCGGCGTTGCCGTTGATAACCGCAACTCCTGTGTGCCCCATAGCCAACTGTCTTTGTCCTTGCAAGCTGATACGGTATCCACCCGCATAAACACTACCTGCTAACAAAACAGCTGTAGAAAGTGTAATTATTTTTTTCATATTATTAATTTTAAAATGTACAATCCCAAATATACTTCTTTTTTTTATTATTTTAAACTTTTTTTAATACTTTTTATAACATCTACTTAAGCATAATATATTGGTTATGGTTTTATATTTCTCCATAAATACTCTCAGTTATTCATAAAAATTCGATTATTTTTGTACACCAACTCTGCTTTTATGAAACAGCTATTGCTTATTATCGGAATCTTTTTTATCGCTTATCACGCTCAGGCGCAAAACATGGGTAAAATATCAGGTGTAGTTGTAGACAAAAATACTCAACAAGCCCTTGCCGACGCAGATATTACCCTAATAAGCAACGATACTTTATACACATTTGCTGACGAAAACGGACGTTTTTTGATCGAAACAGAGGTTGGCAATTACAGCTTATCTGTCGGCTATTTTGGCTACCAAACCAATACTTTATACAATATTAATGTTAGCTCCGGAAATGCGCAAATACTCCGTATAGAATTAGAAGAAGACAATCAGTTATTGAATGAACTTGTGATAAACACCGCGAAATCTGTCAAAGCTACCGATATGGTCACACCTTTGGCTACGCAAAAACTAACTTCTGAAGAAATTAAAGCAAACCCAGGAGGCAACTTTGATGTATCTAAGGTAATACAAGTATTGCCAGGGGTCGCTGGCGGCACAACCGCCAACCGCAACGACATTATTGTACGAGGCGGCGGACCGAGCGAAAATGTTTATTACCTAGACGGTATCGAAATTCCGGTACTCAATCACTTTCAAACTCAGGGCGCTAGTGGTGGTGCAACAGGCATCCTCAACGTATCATTTATACAAGATGTTCAGTTGACCTCGTCTGCATTTGATAGCAAATATGGCAACGCCCTCGCCTCTACTTTTATAATCAAACAACGCAACGGAAATCCTGAAAAACTGGCTGGAAACCTTCGGTTATCAGGCACAGAGTTTGCTGCCATGCTCGAAGGACCATTAAGTAAAAAAACTACTTTTATGGCCTCTGCAAGACGGTCATACCTACAATTCTTATTCAAACTGTTAGATTTACCTATTCGTCCAGATTATTATGATTTTCAATACAAAGTAAATCATCAATTGGATGAAAAAACCGAGCTCAACTTTATAGGTATTGGTGCTATCGACAATTTTACGCTTGCAGTACCAGACAATAGTGACGCCAACAAAGCTTATATCAATAGAGCCAATCCGTTGATAAAACAATGGAATTATACCATAGGTGCTAGTTTAAAAAGGTTGGTCAACGATGGCTATTACACCATTGCACTCAGCCGAAATATGTTTTACAACAGCGCTGATAGATATGAAAACAACGCGACAAAATCGGGCGAAAAATTATTTGCTTTATCGAGCCACGAAACCGAAAACAAATTGCGCTTTGACATGAACAAGTACCAAAACGGTTGGAAATATAGTTATGGTACCGATGTACAGTATGCCCAATATGATGCTGATGTGTATAAAAACAATCTGACACAAAACAACAACGCTTTACAAACAAGCACAGCCATCGATTTTGTAAAAATGGGAGCTTATGGGCATGTTTCTAGATATATTTTGAACGACCGATTATTGATTTCGGGCGGCATCAGAACAGATATCAACACCTTTACAACAGAAGGCGACAATCCATTAAAAACACTTTCGCCAAGACTTTCATTTTCATATAGCTTGGTTGACAAATGGAATATATCAGCATCTGTTGGTAGTTATTACAAACTGCCTGTTTACACCATGTTAGGCTATAAAAACACCAACAACCAACTGATAAACAAATCATTAGACTACATCAACTCTTTCCATTACACCATCGGCACGCAATTTATACCAAGTGATGATTTGCGTTTTACGGTAGAAGCTTTTTACAAAGATTACAACGACTATCCGGTTTCGGCATCAGACGGTATTTCGTTTGCGAACATTGGTACAGATTTCGAAACTGTTGGCGGTCAAGAATATTCATCAATCGGCAAAGGTCGAGTGTATGGGATAGAAGCTTATGTACAACAAAAATTGGTCAAAAAACTATTTTATGTAGCCAGCGCAACGTTTTACAAGTCAGAGTTTACGGGAAGTGACGGACAATATTTTCCGTCCACATGGGATTATGGCTTTGTGATATCGGCAACAATGGGGTATAAATTTGATAAAAATTGGGACATCGGACTCAAATACCGCATTGCTGGCGGACAGCCTTATACGCCCTTTGACATAGCCGCATCGACCGCCAATTATCTCAGTACCGGAAAAGGCACGTACAATTATGCTTTACTCAATCAAGAACGACTAGCTTTTTTTCAACAATTGGATTTGAGGATTGATAAAAAATTTAATTTCAAAAAAACGAGCTTGAATTTATTTTTGGATTTCCAAAACGTATTTCTTTACAAAACCGCGACATTGCCCAAATTCACTTTTGAACGCACTGATGATAATACTGATTTTAAAACCACTGATGGTCAACCAATCCGAAACGACGGAAGCAACGCCATACCTTATATATTGGAAGACCGTGAGGCTACTATCGTTCCTTCAATCGGGTTTATTTTTGAGTTTTAACCTATTCATAATATTATTATATTGTGAATAAAATATCAACTAAACCTTACATTTCTTACCCTCAACACAAAACAACTAAGCGTATTGTATTTTTTTATACATTTGTATCAATAATCATAAAATACAATACTATGAAAAAAATTACACTTTTACTTGCTGCATGCTTTTCTACCATGATTGGCTTTGCACAAGGTTCAGAATCATTTGACAACGCTGCATTAACAGGGTCGTACGAAGACGGGTCTTTTGTGGGTGACGACGGTTTTACTTGGACATACGTACACTCAAGAGACCAAAACATCTACCCTATTGATGACAACGGAATAATGCTTAGACGTGCCAACGAACCAAGTAGCCTTAGCGCAACTATCGAAGGTGGTATTGGCAATTTTTCTGTAGATACGCGTAAAGCATTTTCAGGAAATGCACAAAGAAATTTAGAATTAGTGATTAACGGAGAAGTCGTAGAGCAATTTATGCCTGCTTTTGCAGATGGGGACGAAGACGATACTGTTTTTGTTTTTGAAGTGAACGACATCAATGTAGAAGGTCAGTTTACTTTAGAATTGCGCTTGTTTGGCGGTTCTGGTAATCAACAAATTATTTTGGATAACATCGAATGGACAGGTTTTGACCCATGCGCAGATTTGATGGCTCCAGAAGTAGAAACCACGCAGTCTATCACTGAAGAACAAACGCTTGAAGACATTGAAGTAACAGGCGAAGAAGGGGCTACTTTTATGTGGTACACTGACGAAGAATTGACAACTCCTGCTGATGCTTCTGCAGCACTGACAGAAGGTAATTACACTTTTTATGTTACCCAAACTGTTGGAGATTGCACCAGCGAAGCTGCTGTAGTAAACCTTACGGTAACTTTGAGTTTGTCTGATTTTGACACTACACAACTGAGTGTATACCCAAACCCTACAACAAACAATTTGACTATCTCATATAACGAAATGATCAATCGGGTTGAAATTTATAACGTATTGGGACAAAAAGTAATCAATCAAAACTTTAACTCAGACAACATTTTACTTAATGTAAGCCAATTAAACAACGGTACTTACCTAATGATTTTACATGCTGGTGGGCAAAAACAACAAGTAAAATTCTTGAAAAAATAGTTTCAAATTTTGAATCATAAAAAAGCCGTTTTCGGATGAAAACGGCTTTTTGCATATTATTTAGTAACAAATTCTTTAATCTTTTGTAAAACATTTTTATCCCCTAATATTTTTCGATGACCTAATTTCTCGGTCAAAAACAGCTCTGAATTAGGCATTGATTGATGTACTGCTACCGATGAGTGATATCCTACATCAGGGTCGTTTTT
>JBFHGP010000048.1:0-16361 GCA_041583035.1 Flavobacterium sp. | reverse complement strand
GACGCGGAAAATCGGTAGGTAAAAAAACACTTTTGGGCGGTGGTGCCATAGGTATTGTCGTGCTTTTGCTCACTTTGTTTGGTGGGGAAAAAGGACAAATGATAGGCAATATCATTCAGCAAGTGCAACCAGCAGAGCAATCGACTACAACTACTACAGAAACTAGAGAATTGACCGAAGAAGAGATTATGCTTGGCGAATTTTCGAAATCTGTTTTTGTGTACAACAATAAAACATGGGAAAAAATATTTGCCCAAAATAATATGCAATACCAAGAGCCAGGAATGGTTTTGTTTGAAGATGCAGTGACTACCGCCTGCGGAAATGCATCGTCGGCAGTAGGGCCTTTTTATTGTCCGGCAGACCAAAAAGTGTATATGGATTTACGTTTTTTTGAAGAGTTACAAACACGTTTTGGTGCAGAAGGCGGCGATTTTGCTATTGCTTATGTAATTGCTCACGAGATTGGACATCACATTCAAAACATTTTGGGTACCAACGCCAAAGTGCGTGAAGCGCAACAAAAAACAAGTAAAGTAAATGCAAACAAACTGTCTGTGGCGCAAGAGCTACAAGCAGATTTTTATGCAGGTGTTTGGGCAGGATATAACAAACATTTGCTCGAAGCTGGCGATATCGAAGAAGCTATTAGCGCAGCCTCGGCGGTAGGTGATGATGCAATACAAAAGCGTGTGCAAGGCGAGGTACACCCCGATAGTTTTACACACGGCACCTCTCAACAAAGGGTAGAGTGGTTTATGAAAGGTTATCAAACACAAGATATTAATCAAGGAGATACTTTTAGTGCTTTGTTGAGATAATAACTTTTAAAAGTTAGATAAAAGAAAAACGCTCGTAATCATGATGTTGCGAGCGTTTTTTTTATGGTTTGCTGATATTACAAAATCAACATGGCGTCTCCGTAAGAGTAAAACTTATATTTTTCTTTCACGGCTTCAGCATAAGCTTTTTTCATTAAATCGTGTCCGCAAAAAGCAGAAATCATCATTAACAAAGTAGATTTTGGCATGTGAAAATTAGTAATCATGCAATCAGCAATACTAAACTCGTAAGGAGGAAAGATAAATTTATTTGTCCAACCTTCAAAAGTATTGAGGGTTTTGCTAGTAGATACAGCGCTTTCTACCGCACGCATAGAGGTAGTCCCAACGCAGCATATTTTTTTGCCGTTTGCTTTGGCTTTGTTCACGATATCACAAGCTTCTTGCTTAATGATAAGCTCTTCAGAGTCCATTTTGTGCTTAGACAAATCTTCTACCTCTACAGGATTAAAAGTGCCTAAACCAATGTGTAGCGTTACATTCGCAAAGTCAACACCTTTTATTTCGAGGCGTTTGAGCAAATGTTTAGAAAAGTGTAAACCAGCAGTTGGTGCAGCAACGGCGCCTTCTTCGGTGGCATAAATCGTTTGGTAACGCTCTTCATCTTCGGGCACTACATCTCTTTTGATGTATTTTGGGATAGGTGTTTCGCCAAGTTCTTTCAGTTTTTTTCTGAATTCTTCATAAGTGCCGTCGTACAAAAATCTGAGCGTTCGGCCACGTGAAGTGGTATTGTCGATAACTTCTGCTACCAACGATTCGTCTTCGCCAAAATATAATTTGTTTCCGATTCTTATTTTTCTTGCCGGATCTACCAAAACATCCCACAAACGTTGTTCTTCATTGAGTTCTCTCAACAAAAATACTTCGATACGAGCGCCAGTTTTTTCTTTATTTCCGTATAAACGAGCCGGAAAAACTTTGGTATTGTTCAAAACCATTACGTCTCCTTCGTCAAAATATTCCGTAACGTCTTTAAACAATTTATGTTCGATCTCTCCAGTGTCGCGATGCACGACCATCAATCTGGCTTCGTCGCGATTTTCTGACGGAAATTCCGCCAATAATTCTTCTGGTAAATCAAACTTGAAGTGTGATAATTTCATGAATAAGTTATGATTAGTTAAACTTCTTTGCGTCAATAAGTTTGCAAATATACGACTTGCAGATAGGCGTTGTCAAGTAAAAGACCAACTATTTGTGTTTTACAGTAAAACCGATGCGCTGCAAATCGTCCCAAAAGCGAGGATAAGATTTGCTCACTACGTCGGCATTTTTGATACACAAATTTTGTTTGATCGCCAACGGAGCAAACGCCATCGCCATGCGGTGGTCTTGGTAAGTGTCTATGCTGATGATGTTTTCAGAGAAATTAATTGCATTGGTAAGCGCAATAGTATCGTCAGTACAATCTGCTGTTGCACCAAATTTTCTCAACTCGTTTTGTAAAGCCAACAATCGGTCGGTTTCTTTAATTTTTAATGTATGTAAGCCAGTGAGTGTACAAGTGAGTCCAAGTCCGAGGCAACTCACAATAAGCGTTTGTGCGATATCAGGTGTATGATTGAGCGACAACTGTATCGACTTTGTTTGCGGATTACTTTTTTTCTCTAACACAATTCGGTTTTGCTCAAAACGTGTAACAACACCAAGCTCAGTATAAATTTTGTTTAATGCAGCATCGCCTTGCAAGCTATCTTTTTTAAAAAAACTCAAAGTGATTTTTGTGCCAATTGGCGATAAGGCAACGATACTGTAATAATATGATGCCGATGACCAGTCAGATTCAACCACAAAATTGCGGGAAGTTAACTGCTTTGTAGGTGCAATAGAGATTGTTTGCCCGTCAATATCTGCTTGGATGCCAAGTTGGTTGAGAATATGTAAAGTCATCAAAATATAAGGCATCGAGGTGATTTCTCCTTTGAGATTGATTTGCAATCCGTGGGGTAGAATAGGCGCTATCATCATCAGTGCCGATATGTATTGGCTACTTACATTGGCAGCAATAGAAACTTTGTTTTTGACCAATTTTTTTCCACAGATTTGTATTGGTGGGTATCCATTTTTTTCTTGATAAGTAATATCGGCGCCTAATTGTTGGAGCGCATCGACCAACACTGCAATTGGGCGTTCTTTCATTCTGTCAGAGCCTGTCAAGGTTGTTTTTTTACCAGTTTGGGTAGCAAAATATGCTGTTAAAAAACGCATGGCAGTACCTGCGTGGTGCACGTCTATGGTCGCCGATAGCGAAGAGAGTGCTTTTGTCATTACTTTTGCATCATCAGCGTCAGATAGGTTTTTGATTGACAAACCAGGGTATAAAGCCTGCATCAACAACAAACGATTTGATTCTGATTTTGAACCAGATATTGTGAGGTGCTGATGGTTAATCGGCTGGTCGATGCTTAGATAGATGTCCATGTTGTTTGTCGGGCGCAATCTGTTTATTTGAGTTTTTCGTTGTTGTGGTGACGGTTGTGGTCGCGTTGGGTTTTGAGGTCGAGTTTTTTGTCAAAAGCCTCTTGTAAATTTACGCCTGTTTGATTGGCCAAGCAAAGTACGACAAAAACCACATCGGCAAGTTCTTCTCCCAAATCTTTGTTTTTGTCGCTTTCTTTCTCTGATTGTTCGCCATATCGTCGGGCGATGATGCGGGCAACTTCGCCAACCTCTTCAGTCAATTGAGCCATGTTGGTCAATTCATTAAAATAGCGAACACCGTGCTCTTTGATCCAATTATCAACGGCTAATTGTGCGTTTTTGATATCCATAATTATTTTTTTCGTTCTCTTAGTTTTTTGAAAATAAACACATCTGCAAGCCCCATGGATACTGCAAAAACGATGGTTTGTATCCAATCAATTTTATCATAAAACATATAAGTTATCGCCATCATAGAGATGCCATATACGATTAATGCCGCAAAAAAGTGAGCAATTTTGTTATTCATTTTTGTCTGTTTTTTTCTTTAAAATAAATCTATCTAAAACTAACATAAAAATTATAAAAACAACAAATTTTCCGATTACATCAATCAGACAAATTTGTTCTCCACGCCATGCACAAACGATATCATCGTAGCTCAATATCAGAGTCATGATGAGATAAACACTGGCGTATATTAATGTTTTTTTCATAGTATTTTTACTCTCTATTTTTTGAGTCGATAATAATTGTAACTGGCCCATCGTTGAGTAATTCTACCTTCATATCTGCGCCAAACTCTCCAGTAGGTATGTTTTTGTCGATTTCTTTTTCGAGGGTGTTGACAAATTTTTCATACATCGGCACAGCCACATTAGGTTTGGCTGCTTTGATATACGACGGGCGATTGCCTTTTTTTGTTGATGCGTGAAGCGTAAACTGACTCACAACCAAAACTTCGCCGTTGACATCTTTGACCGACAAATTCATCACTTCGTTATCGTCATTAAATATACGCAAATGGGCAATTTTTTTGCACAACCAGTTGATGTCTTCGTCTGTGTCGCTGTTTTCTATACCGAGTAAAACTAATAAGCCTTGTCCGATTTCAGATTTTTTAACGCCTTCAATGGTTACCGATGCTGATAAAACACGTTGAATTACTATTCTCATAAAAAATTATTTTCGTTCGTTGGCATAAATATCTGTTCGGTAATTATCATCGTCTCCCTCCATGATTTGGAGGTAGCTGTTGTATCTCGACCAAAAAACCTCGTCGTGGTCGAGCGCATCTTTTACGGCACAGCCAGGTTCTTCTTTGTGGATGCAATTACTGAAACGACACTGGTCTTTCAAAGCAAAAAACTCCGGAAAGTAATCGCCAATTTCTTCTTTTTCCATATCAACAATACCAAAACCGCGAATGCCGGGCGTATCAATTATCTGTGCGCCAAAGTCGAGGTCATACATCTCGGCAAAAGTTGTGGTGTGTTGTCCTTGTTGATGTCCTTCAGATATTGCTTTGGTTTTGAGTTCTAAACCGGGTTGTAACGCATTGATTAAAGTAGATTTTCCGACGCCAGAATGCCCTGTAAACATAGAGGTTTTGCCTTGCATCATGGTTTTTAATTTGTCTAAACCTGTTTGCTCTGTTGCCGACACCTGCAAGCAAGGATAACCAATAGATGAGTACACATGTTGCAAGAACAATTGCTCGCCGCGCATGTCTTCAGAGAGCGAATCTATTTTGTTAAAAATCAATACAGCCGGAATGTCATAGGCTTCGGCAGTGACCAAAATCCTGTCGATAAAAGTAGTGGTCGTGGTAGGGTTGTCTATCGTAACTAGTACAAACAATAGGTCGATATTGGCAGCAATAATGTGTGTTTGCTTAGATAAATTGACCGATTTTCGTATCAAATAGTTTTTTCGGTCTTTGATTTTTGTAATTCGGCCTACGGTTTCGTCTCCGTTTTTTTCGATGTCAAAATCAACTTCGTCACCAACTGCGACTGGGTTGGTGCTTTTGATACCTTGTATGCGAAATTTACCTTTGATACGACAAGAATAAAATTCGTTGTCAGCTGTTTTTACTGTGTACCAACTTCCGGTTGATTTATATACTATGCCTGATTTCATACTTTTTTTTCTTGATGCTCAATACTTTCTTGATGGATGGCTTTGAAAAGTGCGGTCATAAAATTGGAAGTAAGTCCTTTGCGGGCACCTTCTTGGATATATTTTTGCAAGACACCTTGCCATCTGTCCGACTGTACAATAGCCACATTATGAGTAGATTTTAATTGCCCGATTTGTTCTGCAATTTGCATTCTTTCTCCTAAAATATCCAATATTTTGATGTCCAAATCGTCAATTTGTAAACGCAAATTATCTAATTTGTAGTTGTATTCTTCAGAAGCAGCCTCGGGTTTTCGCAACTGTAACTGCATTAACAAATCATGCAGTGTATCTGGAGTGATTTGTTGTTTGGCGTCACTCCACGCTTTGTCTGGGCAATGATGTGTCTCTATCATCAATCCGTCATAGTTGAGGTTGAGTGCTTGTTGGGCAACATCTGCAATCATATCACGCTGACCTGTAATGTGTGAGGGGTCGCAAATCAAAGGTAAATCGGGGTATAGTGCCTGCAACTCGATCGGAATTTGCCATTCGGGCAAGTTGCGGTATTTTGTTTTTTGATAGGTAGAAAAACCTCTGTGTATTACCCCGAGATTTTTGATGTCAGCATTATAAAGTCGCTCCAAACCACCAAGCCACAGAGATAAATCTGGGTTGACTGGGTTTTTTAGCAATACAATTTTGTCTGTTCCTTGCAAAGTTTCGGCTATTTCTTGTACCGCAAACGGGTTTACTGCTGTGCGAGCACCAATCCAAAATACATCAACGCCATATTCTTGCGCGAGTAAAACATGCTGTTTGTTGGCAACTTCGGTAGCAATAAGCATACCGGTTTGTTGTTTTACTTTTTGCAACCATTTTAGTCCGATTTCTCCAACGCCTTCAAAACCGCCTGGTCGTGTGCGAGGTTTCCAAATACCGGCTCTAAAAATATGTGTTTGTTTTTTTTGATGCAATTGTATAGCAATGTCTAGCAGTTGCTGTTCGGTCTCGGCACTACAAGGTCCGGCAATCACCAACGGTTTTTGTTGGGTGAGTTGATGGTACCAATTTTTTAATTCTGGACTGTTTTTCATGGGTCAACTTTTCGTCGATACAAAGTAACAAATTTTATGCTAAATATTAGTACAGAACCAAGCGTTTGGTGTATTTGTTTTGGTTTTTGACAAGAAAAAACCGCTCAAGAATTTTTCCTGAGCGGTTTGTCGTTAAATTAATGGTTAAAAAGCGTTTACTTTTTGATGATTTTTATCAATTGTTGTTGTTGGCCAGAGTATAATTTCAATAAATAAGTTCCGGCGCTGAGTTGGCTCATATCAACAGTAACTTGGTTGTTGTCAAAATTTTGTGTGTTTACTCGTTGTCCGAGTGTGTTGTACACATCTACTTGGTTAATCACTGCATTGTATTGGATATTAACTTTACCTTGGGTAGGGTTTGGATAATACACCAATTGTGATTGGTCAAACTTCTCGTTACTCAAAGTTACCGATACCGTTACTGCTAGCAGATCACTCATACAGCCATATTCATTGACAATGATTGCGTAATACGTGTTGCCATCAGTAAGTGGCATTTCAGTTGCTAACGGATTGTACTGGTCGATAGCGTCTTCTTCGCTCATGTACCAAGTTACATTGTCTTCGTTAACCAACAAATCGGCAATGGTAACGTCAGATGGTACATCGTAGGTAAAACTCTGTTGGGTTTCGCCTGTTGGTGCATCAGGTACTGGGTTAACAACTACATCAACTGTGGTGCGTTCAGACTCACATCCGTCTAATGTTTTGCTGATAAAATATACATTAGTGCTCAAAATAGTCTCGCTGTTGATAGGCGTAGTAGTGGTTGGGTTGCTGTACCAAATATACTCAACGCCAGTGGTGGCCGGAATGTCTACGTCGCTAATTTTTTCACCATCACATACAAATATAGGGTTGATAACTGGTGCAGATAATTGAATTACTCGTACAGAGATTGCTCTTCTGGTCGATTCGCATTCTGCGTTTTCTTGCGAAACGTAATAAGTGCCGTTTTGTAGGGCAGTATCTGTAGCAAGTGCTTGTGTGGCATCTGCAGCGTCATACCAATAAAACTCGGCACCTGACACCAATCCGCTGGCAACCAAATCGGCTACTGTAGCTGAATCGCAAAACGTCTGTGATGAGGCAGCTGGCATAGGTAATCCAGCGTATACAACAAAATGTATAGGCGTTCTTTCAGACTCGCAGTTGTTGTAAGTTACCGATGCGTAAAAAGTACCATTTTGTGCCTGAGTAGTCCCTTCTAGCGGGGTAAGGTTTTCCATGCTTGCATACCAGTTTAGCACGCCGCCTTCTGGAATATCAATGGCAAAATCAGCTAGAGAAGCGTATCCGCAAACAGCAAATGTTTGTTCTTCAACAGAGTCAGGAATTTCGTAAACATATACGATAACGGCTTCTTTTTCGGTTTCGCATCCATCACCAGAATAGCTCATGTAATAGGTGCCTGTGTTGATTAATGCAGTTGAAGGCAATGCTTCGGTTGCATTTGCATCATCATACCAATTCACTTGATGGTCGGTTTGGCTATTGGTCTCGAGCTCGGTTATAAAAGCCGCGCCGCAAAACTCTTGCATTGGTGTAGGCTCTGGTGTAGGTAATAGGATGATGGTAAACTCTACTGCAATTCTGTCAGATTCGCAACCATCTTCGTAAGCAGATACATAGTACGTACCACTTTGCGAAATTGTACTTATCATTGCGTTAGATTCTGCAGTAGCGTACCATCTGGCGGTTTCGCCATCTTGTAGGCTAACGGCAACATCTGCCACATTCATTATTTCGCATGAATGAATAGGCTCGATAGCTGGTGGAGCAACAATGTCGCACAAAGTAGTGAATGATGTTTCTACCCAATTAGATTGTTCGTCAGAAGAACAAACTTTTTTGATATACACATCGTAAGTAGTGTTTGCTTCTAAGTCTTCTAAAGTGACTGAGTTGGTATCAGAAGTTACAATTTCGCCTTCACCTTGCGTAAATCCGTCCACACCATACTCTATTTCGTATGTAAAACTTTCGTCTTCGTCGGCATCCCAAGTGATATCAGCGCTATAACTTTCGATATTCTGTACTTCTATATTGGTAGGGTTGGTACATACGAGATCATTCCCGACAATAACAATTTTGTAATCTAGGTAGGTTCCGTAACCATAGCTACCGCAAGGGTCGTCATTAGGGTCGCCACCTGCATTTGCCAGCCTACTCCAAATCCTCATGCGGTATTCTCCGCTGTATACATTGGTAGGGATGGTATGGGTAAATGTGTAGGTGTAGGTGCTATTGGCAACATAATCAGGTAACCCAATCAATTCGTTTTCATCGTCAAAGTCGCCGTCCATATTGTAGTCAATTGCTGCGCCAACACCTGTCCATCCTGTAGTTGTGGCGTTGAAAGTATAGGTTTCGCCAACAGTCATTTCTGGCACTTCGATGTTTGTTCTGTCGGTATCATAAACAGACGGAATGTTATCTACAAAGCTAGTTTCTTCGATTTCGACTGTCGTAATACGATGACTAAAACTTGTGTTTGAGTAACTTGGTGTGCAGTATTCTGTAGTGAAATCGAATGCAGGAGTCCAAGGACTATTTTCGGTGTCAGAACATGCTGATCGTACATAAAAATAATAAGTGGTTAAACCTTCGAGTCCTTCAAAAATTGCCTCAAGAGTTTCGCTGCTATCTACAGTCATGGTTTCTACGAGTCCGTCAGTGCCACTACCTGCAGCGCCTGATGTTCTGAGTTCGTATTCAAATGACTCAGCATTTTCTGCATAAGTATCTTGCCATGCAACCGTAGAGCCAAATAAGCTGATGTCTTCTAGAGTGACGTTGTTTGGAGCAAAGCAAGAATCTTCATTAGCAATTTTAAAATTATCAAAACCGATATAATAATCGCCACTTGTGCGCGTAGCAATAATTTTTATTTTTACATATTCATCTTCGTAGTCAGAGAGGTCGTAAGTGAATGTTTGTGTAGTTGTAAGGCTGTTGTTGTCAACAGTTTCAATATCTGTATAAGTTTCGCCAAAATCGGTAGAGATAGACACTACAAAATTTCCGGAGCCTGCTCCTGGCGCATTTGCATTAGAATAATTTTTCAATCGATAATCAACGGTAAATTCGTCATTAGCCTGAATAGGACCTATATTAATCGTTGTAAGTTCTGAAGAAGTACTCCAAGAATATAAATTGCGATATAAATAGTATCCCGTAATCTCGGTGTTTTGTAAAGTATTGTTGTTTGTAATGGTAAAACTAGACGTCCAACCAAAGGGTAGGCTAGCTGAGAAAGATTCTATCCAAGGCGAAGGCGTTACATCTACCGTGTGAAAAAATGTTGCCGCAGACCAAGTGCTGGTTTCTTCATCATCACAAACAGATTGTATGTAAAAATATAAATCTGTAGATGTTGGCAAATCAGTCAGGTTGATAGTCGTTTCGCCTGCATCCAACGTGCCAGAAGTTACCAATCCAGCATCGGTACTGCCAGGAGTTCCGGCTGTTCGTACTTCGTAGGCATATTCAGTTGGCAATAGGGCAGGTTCAACAATTTCTATGTCTGCAGTGGTGGTGCCAATATTAGAGACGCTTACATCATTAGGTCCAGGGCATTCGCCTAAAGTAAGGCCAGATGTACCAAAAATATTGATGATACCACTACTCGAAGCATTTCTTGTAAAAGTAATCGATTCGATGGTTTTGGTGTGATTAATTGCGTCCAAGTTGAGCTCTAATTGGTATAATCTTGGGTTGTTGAATGGAGATTCGTACGAATCGTTACTCATGTTTACGCGTCCAAAACCACTCGAAGCTACCGGTAGTAAAGTAGAGTTGTACCAATCAGGTACATTCGAAGTAAAACTTTGAGAAGTTGCATCAGTAAAGGTAACCTCAATACTCATGTTTGACTGTCCGCTACCAGAGGTAGTTAGTATGTATATTTTGGTATAGGTTTCACCATCGTCGGTGATGTTTGAAGTAATTTCGTTGGTCGTAGATGTTAATTGAATAGAGTTATCGTCATCATAATCTTGCAGCTGAAAAGTTAGACTAGAATTAACCGCAGAAGTAATAAGGCCACCTACGGGTAAGCCGCCAGATGTGCCACTAGCTGATGAGCTAGATTGCCAGCCTATTTCGCAAAAACAATAATTTACACCATCGACATCCGAGGTTGTTGTGGTCGAAGAACTTCCGATTCCGTTTGCGATTACGTCTTCATTAAACCCGTCAATCGTAATGGGTTGATATGATTGAGCATAACCTATTGCTGATATTAAAGTTAATTTCAGCAAAAAGATGTAATTTTTGATCATAGTTAAGGGTTTTTATAAAATTTTTTCTAAAAGTAATGAATTGTTGTTGTAAATAAAAAATTTTTTTATAAAAAAAGCCTTTGCTGATTGTTTATATAACGATTGTTGTCTTTGTGAATAATAAACAAAAAAATGTTAAAACACTTGTGTTTTGTGGGGTTTTTGTGGGGTAGTGAAATCTTTTGTGGTTTGTTTGAAAAAATTAAAATTTTTCAAATATACCTAGTCCAAATAAAGCAAAATCGTATTTTGTAGGGTCATTCGGATCTAAAATTCTTAAATTATTGTCTAATTCATTTAATGCTTTTGCATCGTTTTGTTTGCGATGCAATAATCCTAATTTTCGGGCAACATTGCCAGAATGTACGTCTAGAGGGCAAGAAAGTTGGGCTGGCGATAGTTTTGACCAGATGCCAAAATCTACACCTTTGTTATCTTTTCTCACCATCCAACGCAAAAACATATTGATGCGCTTGGCAGCCGAACCTTTTTGTGGATTAGAAACATGTTTTTGTGTGCGAGATTGATGCTCGATTTCAAAAAAAAGTTTTTTAAATACAGCAATTTGTACCTGAAGATTGTGGGTTGTTTGCGGAACAAAAACATTTTCGAGTCCGCCGTGGTTATGATAAATATGTTGTAAAGCCCTAAAAAAACAATCCAAATCTATGCCGTTAAACGTACGGTGCACAAACTGATCTATCTGCTCATTGCTGCCTTGGTAATTCATGACAAAATCGTAAGGTGAACCACCTGTGATGTCGATGATTTTTTGAGCGTTTTTGATAATCATTTTTCGGTTGCCCCAAGCGATGGTTGCAGCTAAGAATCCTGCAATTTCAATATCTTCTTTGAGCGAAAATTGATGCGGAATTTGGATAGGGTCGCTTTCGATAAAATCAAGACGGTTGTACAAATCGGCTTTGGTGTCCAAAAAATCTTTCAGCTCGGCTTGGTTCATGATTGTTTGATTTATCGAAAAGTTTTTTGTCGTTGGATAAAATATTGCCAAACAATGCTCGTGTTGCGGTAATATTTCATCGAATTTTTATTGACTTGCATACTTCCTAACATTTGATAAAAAGCAAAATGCGAACGGGCAATCGCCCAGCAATGTTTGGGTTGTCCTTTGAGTAAAAACCGTATGCCGGCAATACCGTCGAGGCACAGTCGTGCAAAAATGGTCAAAAACTTCCTTTTTTGTGGGGTGTTTTTGTACATCATCAACAATGAGTTTCTGAAATTCAGAAATGTTTTTCGTGCGCTACTGTTGGATAATGTTGCGCCGCCTACGTGATAAACTGTAGATGATCCGCAGTAATACACTTCGATATTTTGCAATTGTGCACGCCAGCAAAAATCTATTTCTTCTTGATGGGCAAAAAACGAAGTGTCAAAACCTTGTAAAGTGTCAAAAACAGTTTTTCGGACAAAAAAACAAGCGCCCGATGCCCAAAAAATTTTAGTGTTGTCGTTGTATTGTTGCTCGTCTTTTTCTACCGTGTCAAAAATGCGTCCGCGACAATACGGAAAGCCAAAAGCGTCGAGAAAACCGCCCGCTGCACCAGCATATTCGAATTGGTCGGGCTGTTTGTAATCCAAAATTTTTGGTTGGATAATGCCAACGTTTGGTTGTTGTTCAAAAAAATCGATAATCGGGTCGAGCCATCCTTGGGTGACCAAAATATCTGAATTGACCAAGGCATAGATAGGTTCGTCTACTTGCTGCAAACCTTCGTTATAGCCACCAGCGTAGCCCGTGTTTTCTGAATTTTGTATAAGGCAAACTTCTGGAAAATGAGTTTGTAAATAATTGACAGAATCGTCTGTCGAAGCGTTGTCTATCACATAGATTTTTGCCCGTTCTGAATGTTTGATTACGTCAGGCAAAAATTTTTCTAATAGGTTTTTTCCGTTCCAATTAAGGATGACAACCGCGATTTTTTTCATTTATCTAAACGATTTTTCCAATTCGCTTTGGTTGTATTGTTTGACTTCTTTTTCTAAAATATCGGCAGTATGCGAGTCGCTTTTGTTCAAGAAAAAGTCGGCATAACGCTTGCTGATTTTGGTAGTGATTTTTTTTGGATGTTCTTTAACCAAAGTAATGATTTCTTGCTCAAACTCAGGTGTCATGGTTTTGGCTGAGAAAGATACATGTTGTTGATTGTCACTGCCGTACCAGTATGTTTTTATCAATTGGTGGTAGCGTTCACGTGCATTGGTG
The DNA here is from genome assembly GCA_041583035.1 of Flavobacterium sp. Taxonomy (GTDB): domain Bacteria; phylum Bacteroidota; class Bacteroidia; order Flavobacteriales; family Flavobacteriaceae; genus Flavobacterium. The sequence goes on along the minus strand of JBFHGP010000048.1, from coordinate 3,364 downwards.
TAATAAGCGCTTTCTGGGTACTTGGTCAAAAAATCTTCCCATTTGAGCAAATCTGTACGTTGTAATTCTAGGCTTTTCGAAAGATTTTCATGCTCATATTCGTTGAGCTGCATAGACAATTGTAACAATAAAAATTCGCGCACATCTTCGCTTACTTTTCGCTGAAAAGTTTTGTAGTAAAACGAAGGTTTGAAACGAAGCTCTAACGAGGTAGAATCTATCGGGTGAAAGTATAAATCTAAGTTTTCGTATTGTTTTATTTTTTGTTGTAAACTATCGGTTTGTTCATCAAAATTATCCCACAAATGGCTGTTGCTCAAGATATTTTTTTCGGCATAATTGAGTGAATCAAGTATGTTGTCAAATATTTTTTGGTACTCGACCAAGAGTTTGTTTGCGCTTTCTTCGTTGGCTTTGCTTAGTTTTTGTCTAAGGTCAGCTTTTTTTTGCGACAGCTCGGTGCGGTATTTGTGAGCGTCCATATTTTGTGGCGCAGCAGCTTCTTGAGTGTCTTCTTTTTTGGATTTGTCTTGACAAGCTGTGCCAAAAAGCAGAAAACTACTGAGTGTAAAAATATATACTTTTTTCATGATTTGTGTTGCTTGGGGATGTCTTTCAAAAAAAGATATCGCTGTTGGGTTGAATCTATTTTGCAATAATAATGATTAATTCCGTTAGTTACCATCAAAAAATCAGAATTCAGTACCATATTGTAACGAGCAATCTGGTCAAAAACCTTTTGATCGATGATAACCGATGGCTCTTTGCACTCTACCAACAAATAAAATCCGCCGTCTGGCCGATGCACAATAATGTCGTATCTTTTGGTTAATCCGTTGATAGTGAGTGATTTTTCTACATTGATGTGTGATTGTAAAAATCCTTTTTCGTGAATCAAATAATGCACTGTGTGCTGTCTGACCCATTCTTCGGGAGTAAGTACCACAAACTTTTTGCGGATGATATCAAATATCAACCGTTTATTTTCATTAATTTTGAATCGGAACGAATATTCTGGAAAATTCAATCTTTGCATGAAGCAAAATTACCCAATATCTGTCCGAATATCAACAAGAATAGTTTGAAAATATGCAAGAGGCCCAAAAAATACTGACCCAAATTCAAAAAAAACAATACCATCCTGTGTATTTTTTGACAGGAGATGAGCCGTATTATATAGACCAAATTGCCAATAGCATTGCCGATAGCGTGCTGAGCGAAGACCAAAAAGGCTTTGACCAAATGGTGGTTTATGGCAAAGATGTGAGCATGAACGATTTGATGGCAAATGCGAGACGTTTTCCGTTAATGTCAGATTATCAAGTGATTGTGGTTAAAGAAGCGCAAGATTTGCATAAAGAGATAGATCAGCTGCAAAACTATTTTAACCAAGTGCAAGAAACTACTATTTTGGTGTTTTGTTACAAATATAAAAAGATAGACAAGCGAAAAAAAATCTATAAAACGTTGCAAAAAAATGCGTTGTTTTTTGATAGTCAAAAAATCAAAGATTATAGATTAGAGGCTTGGGTGGGCACGCATCTCAAAGAACAAAATTTTACTATAGAGCCCAAAGCAGCAGCGATGTTGGTAGAGTTTATCGGTAATGATTTGCACCGTATCGCCAACGAAATCAAAAAATTACAAATTATTTTGCCCGAAGGCACACACATCACACCCGACCATATCGAGACAAATATTGGTATCAGTAAAGAGTTTAATAACTTTGAGTTGATCAAGGCTATTGCTAATAAAGACGAGGTGTCGGCATATAAAATAGGGTATTATTTTGCACAAAATTCTAAAAACAATCCGTTGGTATTGACTTTTGGGTTGTTGAATAATTTTTTTGTACGATTGCTCAAATACCAAGGATTGACTTATAAAAACGCTGGGCAAAATCCAAAAACTTTGGCGCAACAAATAGGTGTGAGCGAGTATGCGATGAGAGATTATCAAGCAGGAGCAAGGCATTATCCTATGAAAAAAGTGAGCCGAAACATACACTTGGTACGCACTTTTGACATGAAAAGCAAAGGCGTAGGCGCTGCCAATATCTCGCACCAAGACGTAATGAACGAGTTATTGGCAGAATTGTTTAATTAAAATTATTATCATGGCATTAAATAAAAATAAAGTATTGAGTTATGCAACCTTAATAATGATTGTGATGGGTTTGTTGCTCATCGGTCTAGGTGTTTTTCGTTACAGCGAGGTATCGGGTTGGGGTTTTGGCGCGGTAGGCGTAGGTTTTTTTGCTATTGCTTGGGTTTTTGACGCACTCAAAGGTAGGGTGTGAAAGCATATTTAGATAAACGAACGGCGATTGTTTTTTCTGTTTTTATAATTACTATTATAATTCTCATAGTGTTACTTACCTATATATCTACAGGTAGCAAATCTGTATATAAAGAAATAACTATAGATAGCGATTTAGACATAGATGTTAGTGTTGTTAAAGTGTTAAGGGGAGATGTTTATTTGAACAATCAGTATGCTATATCAACAGCATATAGAATAGATTGTAGTACGAATAAATTGATAGACTTGCCAGGAATAAAAGACCTTAGTCCGCCTTATAGACTTGTAAAGCCCAAAGGAAGGTTGCTATATATAATAAGGCACGATACGTTATGTTTTAAACTTCCGCAGGATAATAAAATTCAAGATCTTACTTTTAGAGATTTATTTGATATGGCTAAAAATAAATAATTGCTTAAGAATAAGCAGAATTAAATAATCTTTTGTATAACAGATGATTAGTTATGAGTTTGATTGATGACGATTACTGAGTTGTTTCACGTATAGGGCAAAAGTTGATACATTGAAAATATATTTATAGTGGAAAATACAAGTCGTATCATAAAAAATTAACTCTATAAAACATGAAAAACATAATTTGTATAATACTGCTATTTAGCATTGCCAAAAGCTCTGCCCAGACCTTGAGCGCCAAAATGATCGCGCCCAACGAGGTAGAGCTAACCATTACCAACCCTAACCAAGAGTGGTTTTTTATGCCATATATAAATTACAATACAATAGACCAAGGCTATTTTTTATTTGGTAAAAAGAGTACTTATGCTTTGTATTACAAATTATATGTGGATGATAAAGAATCAGCATGTAGCTCGATTATTGACTTTGTTTATTCAAAACCTACAAGGTTTGATAAGGTTGGGAGTGGTTATTACGACTTTGGAGAGATTATTCAACAGAGATATAAAATTAATTTTAGTAGTTGTGAGAAAGAAGAATTAAAAAATGAAAACATCTACATACAATTTGTTTTAGAACAAAATAAAATTGAAAAAATGAAGTTGTTTAAAGCCGATTTTAAACATAGAGACAATATTTTTAACGG
>JBFHGP010000047.1:0-16364 GCA_041583035.1 Flavobacterium sp. | reverse complement strand
GAAAAAGCAGGTATGATTGCCTCTGGTTATAACCCAGAAACCAATTTGGTTGAAGTGGTAGAAATACCCAATCATCCGTTTTTTGTAGCAGCACAATATCATCCAGAATACAAAAGTACGGTAGCTAATCCGCACCCATTATTTGTGCATTTTGTCAAAGCAGCGATGAACAAAAAATCAAACAACTAAAAAAAGATATATTTTTTGAATAATTAGTAATGGAAGAAAAAAAATTAGACAAGAACAGTATTATTGGCCTGGTGCTTATCTCGGGGTTACTCGCTTGGTTTTTGATGACAAGCCAGTCAGACAAAAAAACTGACAAAACCGAAGCCCAAACAGAACAAGCAGCTACGACCCCACCAGCAAATATCCAAAACGATTCTGCTCAGGTGGCCGAACTCAAAAACAACATTGGTGCATTTGCTTATGGTCTAGAAAACAGCCAAGGAGAAGATATTGTTATCGAAAACAACTTATTAAACCTAACTTTTTCTAACAAAGGAGGTTACCTCAAGAAAGTTGAAGTAAAAAATCAAAAGCGTTTTACCAAAGAAAGTGACGAATTAGTCAAAATTATTGATGGAGATAACGCCAAACTCAACATTCAATTTTCTACCCAAGACAATCGAGTGTTGAATACAAGCGAAATGATTTTTGCCCCGACAATAACCAAAAGCGGCGACAATCAATTGGTAAGTATGAAGCTCAAAACCTCAGAAAGCAATTACCTAGAATACGTTTACACCATCAAGCCAGATGATTATATGCTTGATTTGACCATCAAATCGGTAGGACTGAATCAAGTTTTGAATGTAAACGCCCCTGCTACGCTTAATTGGGAATTAAAAACAATCAGAAACGAAAAAAGTATTAGCTACGAAAATCGTTATTCTGAAGTTGTTTATGAATATGAAGGCGGAAAAGACGATTACCTAAACGCATCAAAAAGTTTTACCGATACCGAAGAAAAAGAGTTGAGCTACGTGGCTTTCAAACAACACCTTTTTACCTCTATTCTACTCACAGACAAGCCTTTTGAATCAGGTAAACTAACATCAGAAAACTTGGTAGAAGATGAAGACATCGATACGGTTTACCTAAAAAAATATACTGCAGAGATGCCTTTGCAATACAACGGCGGAGAGTTTAACTACAACATGAATTTGTATTTTGGCCCTGCTGATTACAAAACATTGAATGAATATGACAGAAACCTAGACGAAATTATTCCGTTGGGTTGGGGAATATTTGGATGGTTAAACGAATGGATAATTATCCCGGTTTATACTTTCTTGATCAAATTTATCCCTTACGGATTGGCTATCATCCTGTTAACTGTAGTCGTTAGATTATTGATGTCGCCGGTGCAGTATAAATCTTACGTTTCTCAGGCCAAGATGAAAATCATCAGACCAGAAGTGCAAGAAATTGCTGAGAAGTACAAAAAAGACCCGATGAAAAAACAGCAAGAAACCATGAAGCTGTATCAAAAAGCAGGTGTAAGTCCATTGTCTGGTTGTATGCCGCTATTTATACAAATGCCTGTTTTCTATGCCTTGTTCATGTTTTTTCCGTCGGCATTTGATTTGCGTCAAAAATCATTTTTATGGGCCGATGACCTATCGTCTTATGACAGTATTTTTACCTTGCCATTCAAAATACCATTCTATGGCGACCACGTGAGCCTCTTCCCTATTTTGGCAGGTTTGGCAACTTTTGTGTACATGAAAATGACCACAGGCGACCAAACATCGTCAATGCCACAACAAGAAGGAATGCCAGATATGAGCAAAATTATGAAAGTGATGATTTACATCTCGCCAGTGATGATGATGTTTTTCTTCAACAACTACGCCTCTGGCCTTTCATTATACTACTTTACGTCAAACTTAATTACGATCGGTATCATGTATGTAATTAAATACAGAATCATCAACGAAGACAAAGTAAAAGCTCAGATAGAAGAAAACAAAACCAAAGAGCGTCCAAAAAACAAATTCCAGAAACGTATGGAACAAATGATGGAGCAAGCGCAACAAAACCAGAAGAAAAAATAATCTTCTGATACATTAAAAAAGAGTCCGTAAAACTAATTACGGACTCTTTTTTTGTTCTAATAAAAATCTATTTTGACGTATTCAAAATCATTTCGTCATAAGTCAGAATAGTGTTAAACCCTTTATTTTTAAAGTAATCTATAGGATTTTTTTCACTAGCGACCATTACAAAATCTCCGCCCCATCCGCCAAGACTTTTCACCAATCCATCAAAATCAGGAAACAATTGCTCTTGGATGGTTGGTGTATCCAAAATTTTACTCAACATTTGCTCGTATGTTTTGAAAAAATCAATCCAAGTTGTTAAATCTTTTATCGTCAACAAACGATCTGTCATTTCAGAAACTACGGCAATTTCGTCTGTAAGTTTATGTTTTTTTTGATTAAAATTTACAATTGCCTCTTTGCTGTCGCGCTTCGCATTGAGATAGACAAAATAAATATGAGAAGCAAAATCAGGTGTAAACTCTACTGGTTTTACCAACGGATAGTTTTTTTGAGACTGATACACGATTGGCGAATCGTTTTGCGCACAAGCAATGTCATATCCGCTGCCTCCAAACGAGTTTTTTAACAAGGCAAAAGCGTCAATTTCAAACCATTGCGCAATATTATTCAATAAAGTAGAAGACGTACCCAATCCCCAATTACGCGGAAAAGTAAGTTCGGTTTCAATCAAAAAACCGTGATTTTCAGACAAAACTGTAGGATTCATCAAATATGCTTGATGTAGAATTTCAATCAATGTTTGCCTAATTTTATCATCAGAAGTACAACGACATTCTATAATATCTTTTATGGCAATATCGTCGTTAAACCAAATTTTACCATCATGGTCATAGCTTTTCCAGCTAATTACAGGTGTTTTTATTGGAAAAACGTCTAAAAATTGCCCAAACTTTGTAGGCAAAGCAAATGCTTTTGCTCCTTCGAGTACAAAATATTCTCCCAAAATAAACAGTTTTCCGTTGCTATAAAACTTCATTATGCCCGTAATTGATTCACAAAACTAACCACAGCACTATGCGTAACTGTTTCTTTTTCAAAATGTTTTACCACCTTTTCTCGCTCAGATTGTGTAGCGTCTAACTGATTGAGAATATTCATCAAATGCATCTTCATATGTCCTTTTTGGATACCTGTAGTTGTCAGCGACTTAATGGCTGCAAAGTTTTGTGCCAAACCAGCCACAGCGATAATCTGCATCAGCTCTTCAGCATTTGGTTTATCTAATAATTCAAAGGCAAACTTTACCATCGGATGCAGGTTGGTCAAACCGCCGACAGTTCCAAGCGCTAAAGGCAAATCTATCCAAAATCTAAAAGTATTGTCAACAATCTCAGCATGTGACAGTGACGAATACTCTCCATTTTTTGCTGCAAAAGCATGCACACCAGCCTCTATCGCTCGAAAATCATTACCTGTTGCGAGCACCACAGCATCTACTCCATTCATCACACCTTTGTTGTGCGTGACCGCACGATAAGGCTCTATTTCGGCAATTTTTACCGCTTGTACAAAACGCTCTGCAAATTCGCGAGGGTTTTCTATTTCTTTCGAAGCCAATTGATCAATAGTACAACTCACCTGAGCACGAACCACACAGTTGGGTACATAATTAGACAAAATAGACATAATTATTTGTAGCGAATTTTTCTCTGTATCGGTAAAACTATCGTCTTTTGCCATTTCATCTCTCAACACATTAGCAAAAACTTCTAAGCAAGAATTGATAAAGTTTGCCCCCATACTGTCTTTGGTATCAAAAGTGGCGTGTAATTGATAATAATTGGCCAATTGTGCAGTTTTATCTACCAATTCGATAGCAAGGATACCTCCGCCTCTTTTCTCCATATTTTGGGTAATATCAGCCGTTTGTGTTCTAAAATCAGGTTGGATTTTATGAATAAATTTGGCTAATTTTTGTGCATCGCCCTCAAACATAAAGTGCACGTTACCAATTTTTTCGGTAGATATAACTTTGGCTTTAAACCCTCCTCTTTTGATCCAAAATTTTGCTGCATTGGATGCCGCTGCCACTACCGAACTTTCTTCTATCACCATTGGGATAGTGTAAGTTTTTTGATTGATTAAAAAATTGGGTGCAACGCCTAATGGGAGGTAAAAGTTGGTGATGGTGTTTTCGATAAATTCATCGTGTAATTTTTGTAATTTTGAGTCGGTGTTCCAATATTTTTTCAACAAATCGCTAACTTCTTGATTCTCATCAAAATATTTTTTTGCTAGCCAATCAATTTTTTGTTCTTTGGTTAATTTTGAAAATCCATTAACAATCTTCATCATGTCGTTATATTTTTGCAAAGATAAGTTTTTTAAAATAGTTTAGGTTTGTAAAAATCGACGGCATCAAAAAAGCCTACGAAAAATCGTAGGCTTTAAATAAATTTGAAACAACATTTTACATTTCTCTGAAAATAACTTTCATCAAACGTTTTTTATCATTGATACTTTCGTCAAGCGAAATCATAGTTTCTGTGCGAGAAACTCCCTCGATATCGTCAATCATAAAGATAATATCTTTGGCGTGATTGGTATCTTTTGCTCTGATTTTACAGAAAATATTGTATTTACCAGTAGTGATGTGAGCCACAGTGATAAACGGAATTTCGTTGATACGCTGCAATACAAACTTGGTCTGTGAAGTTTTTTCTAAAAACAAACCGACATAAGCTACAAAAGAGTAACCTAATTTTTCGTAATCAACAGTTAAGGTAGAACCTTGGATAATCCCTGATTCTTCCATTTTTTTCACTCTCACGTGTACAGTACCGGCAGAGATGTTTAATTTTTTGGCAATATCGGTAAAGGCCACACGAGTGTTTTCTAGTAAAATATCCAAAATTGCATGGTCAGTTTCGTCTAGTCTATAACGATTTTTGTACTTACTCATAATTGTAATTTTAATTGATGAATTTCCTTTTGAGGGGGCAAAATTAATACTTTTTATTTATTTTACTCTCTTCAAAAGACTTTTTTTATTATTTTATTAGTTATTATTAACATTCATTTTCAAATTCATATTTTTTGCAGACAAAAAATCGTAGATTGCTGTTAATAAGTCATCTTCATCTGCAAAATTTTGCTGAGAAAAATCGATTTCTACATGCCCGTATTTACCCTCAGAACCTGTAAAATTATCTTTGCTAAGCACAAATTGAATGTTACCATCACGCAAAACCTCTTGATATTGATAACCCAATCGCTCGCAAAATTTTTCGTCAAGAATAACATTTTTAATCACAACGTCGTTAAACAACTTTTTATTTTCAGGAATTTGATGATATTTTTCAGAGATATCAATTGCAAAATCATCCGTAATAGAGGTTAATCCCACCAAAATACTCACAAATACCATCAATCGAGTATTTTCTCGCTGATAATCGGGTGGGCAATGCCCTGCTTCTATCAACAAAGTGGGGATATTTTTTTGGGTCAAAAAATCGCCTATGCAATTGATATTAAAAGCATCATCGTAACGCCCTATCTGATTAGGAATAATTTTTTGCAACGCATCGGCAATCTCACAGGCCACATGCATCACTTTTTTGCGGATGTTATTGAGCGCACGTTGCTCATTAAAAGCAGGCGCTAACAACGAAAAAGCTGCAGCGTTTGCAGCATCTCCGGCAGCAAAAATACTGCGTTGGTCATGCAGATTAAAGCAAAAATCGGGCTGAAAATCATCAATTACAGACTGTAAATACTGCATTTCGGGCTGCGTTTGCATGGCTGCATCTCTATTCAAATCTACTTGATTGGCATTCACACGAGTGTATTCAAAAGCACCGTCAGGATTGAGTATCGGGATGATGACCAACCTATTGTTTTGCAACATTTTTTTTGCTAACTCATCATCAGATTGAAGAAAGTTTAGAAAATCTATCAAGCCTTTGGTAGTAGTCGCCTCATTGCCGTGCATTTGCGACCACATCAATACTTTTTGCCCCCCCTCACCAATATCTATCCTATAAATAGGTCTGTTTTCGACCGATTTTGCCGCAACTTCAAAAGGCAAAGCGGTGGTTTGTAAATAATCAGACAACATTTGATGATCTATGTAACGACCCGCAATAGATTGTTCTTTATATTTTTTGGCAAGAAATTGATAATCAGTCATTTTTAAAGATTTTTTTGAAGTAAATTACCATCAATTTTCTTTTCGAATGTGAGATATCCTGGCATTTTCATTTCGGTTCCGACCAATTCTATCACAGGTTTAACTTTTATTTTGAGTACAACATTGGCTTCGTCTCGATTACTCAAAAGCGCAATCCATTTGTCTTGGTTATCTGCAATTACTTGATACACATCACCTTTTATCGCAATAGGAATAAGCGCTGTTGACTCTGGTAAAATTTCGGTTTTCTCGTTTACTTGTCCTTCTGCCACTTGCACATCATCCATATATATAAGGTAATCAAAGGCGGTCAAATTAGCTTTTTGTTCACTTGGATTATACGCAGAGACTACTATTTGCGCATCCAACGGAATCTTTTTTTGAAAATACGCCAACGCCAAAGTAGGGAATTGTGTAAAATCAAAATTATTGGTTTGCATCATTTTTTGAAGTGGCACATTTGCCAATTCAAATTTTTCTATACGGTCGAGTTGAAAATCACAATCAGCAATTATTTCAAAATCTTTTTTTTGATTAATCACATGACAGGCAGACAATGACAAAACCAAAAACAATAAAATTATCTTTTTCATACATCAAGTATTTGAACAAAGATACCAACTTTGAATGCCTAAAAAAGTTAAGCCCGACTTAAAAATTGACATCTCTTAAAAAAATAATGTTTACATTTGTAAAACAATAAAGTTTTTACAAATATAAATAAGAATAATTAATCGTAAAATATATAGGTTAATAACAAATTAATCAGTTATTTACGCTGTTCTATTTAATTTATTAGTTTAATCGAAATAAAACTGTTTTAGCACCTATTTACATTTATAAAATTCTTTAAAATTATTAAACTATGAATGATTTTGCCACAAGATTAGACCAAATTTTAACTCATTTTGACCTTACTTCTTCTCAATTTTCTGACAAAGTTGGCGTACCAAGGTCGAGTTTATCACACATCATTTCGGGTCGAAACAAACCTAGTTTAGACTTCATTATTAAAATCAGAGATGCCTTCCCTACCATCAATTTGTATTGGTTAATTTATGGTTTTGAACCTTTTTTATTAGAACACGATTCGGATATTCCGACACATATTTTGGATGACGAAATGTCGTTTTTACAATCTCAAAAAACATACATAACAAATCAATCTGTAAATGAAAATGCCTCTGTAGCTATCGACAAAAATGTAAGCGAAGTACAACAAAGTGCGTCATCAAATGCAAACATGAACGAGCAAATTGTCGATAATTCACCAACAAAAGAAAAAACACAAGACCATACAGATGCAGAAAATATTGTGGTTTTGTACACAGATGGTACATTTAAATCGTATCGTCAGCGATAAAAACGTATATTTACAGCAAAAAGTTTTGTTTTGAATATCAAACAAGTTTTGAGCTACCTCACTCCTATTAAACACAAAGTTTACCGATCTGACGTTAGTGAACAGATCGAGGTGACTTGGGTGAATGGAAAATTGGTGATTGATAGTCAACGCGCTAATTATTCGTACGGAAATCTACAAAAAATATTACGCAAAGGATTGAAAATCATAGGTTTTACACACATAAAGCCTATGCAAAATATTTTGATTTTGGGACTCGGTGGCGGTAGCGTCGCCAAAACATTGGTCAACGAAATTGGGTGTAATGGTAATATTGTGGGTGTTGAATTAGACCCTGTGATGATTGGTATTGGCAAAAAATACTTTGCCCTTGATCAGTTGAATAATTTACAAATTGTACAGTCAGACGCTCTGTCTTATTTACAAAACAATCAACAACACTACGATTTAATTATTGTAGATATTTTCCAAGATGTACACATGCCCGATTTTGTTTTTTCTGAAAAATTTATTCAAAACATAAAAATCAAACTAAACACCGACGGCTATTTGCTCATCAACACTATCGTTACCACGCAAGAAATAGCAGAAAAAATTGATTTTCTCACCAAAAAATTAAATATTCCTGGTTTTGACGCCAAACTACACAAACAAGTTTTGGGAGAACACAACAACCTGATAATCATTAAAAAAATAATATGAAATATTTTATCCTCACTATTTGCTGTTTTTTAGGCACGGTTGCCCAAGCACAATACACCTCAGAAATAAATGCCAACAGACCTAGTAAATCTATGGGAGCATACTCGGTAAGTAAAGGTATTTTTCAACTAGAAACAGGCATCGGTTATGAAAAAGACGACTATGATGACCTGCATTATACTGACCATTATTTGTTTGATTTACAGCTAAGGTACGGACTAATCAATGAAAACCTTGAACTTGTTGCCGACCTAACTTTTGATCAATTTGAAACCGAAAATTATGGAACTTCTTCTAGCGATTCTCACTTCAGAAAAATGACTATTGGTGCAAAATATCTGATTTTTGATTCGTATAAAAACTATGAAGAAAAAATTAATCCGTGGAGTTGGAAAGCAAATCAACGTTACAAATGGAGACGTTTGGTACCAAGTGTTGCCTTGTATGCAGCGGCCGATTTTAAAAGTGATTGGCAACGACACCCCGATATGCCTGCAATTACGCTAAAAGCTGGTGCTTTTATGCAGCAACAAATCAGTGACCATTTTTCGTTTGTAAGCAATATTATTGTCGAAAATGCAGAGTCTAACGATTTTAGAAGTTTTGGATATATCGCGACTTTATCCTACGGATTTAATCAAAAATGGTCTGTTTTTCTTGAGAATCAAGGTTATTTCAGAAAATACAAAGAAATTGATTTAGATTTTGACCGTGACGATTTTGTTACCCGAACAGGAGTTACATATCTCTTACACAACAATTTACAACTAGATTTGGCAGTAGGAACCACATTTGGTGGTAGTGAACCGCTCAAACTTATCGGCCAAGCTGGGGTATCGTGGCGAAATCATAAAAAATATCCAAAAAAAGAATCTGAATACGAGATTTATTAATCGTATAACTACGCATACAAAATAGAACCTATCAAACAAACCACTATGAATTTTGATTTTAAACCATAGTGATTTGTTTTATTAATCCAAATCAAAGCCAAGCTGGCCGTTGTTACCCTCTTCATTTTGCTCGTCGTTTCCTTCCTTTTCTGACTGAGGAGGCTCATAAGGCAATGGCTCTAACAGATTGATATGCTTTACTTTGTCTGTCGTCAACTGATTACCCAAAGCTTTGATACCTTTGACTGCGATAAACTCTTCAAGGTTAATTTCGACATCTTCTTTTTGCACGCCTTTTACCTTTGCAAAAATCACTTCGGCACGCGGAATATAATCTGTAGAGACGATTTCTAACCTCGTATGGGGATGTTCAGAAATGAATAACTCTTCTTTATTTTCGTTTTCGACCACAAATCTTTTAACAAAATATCGACCTTTTTCTCCTTCATAATAAATGGCCGAAATCGGTTTTTCGGGCAACCATTTTTCAAGCACAATCATATCTTCATCAAAATGCGTTGTCAGCTCTGGTGTGATTGTTTTTACTTTTCCGCTTTGCGTGATAATCAGCAATTTATCTTCGGGTTTAAACTCGCCCAAAAGTTCGCCTCTTTCATCCACATTCAAACGGTTTACGGTATCGTCAAACCATATTTTACGTGGCTTGAGTGTAGAAACTCCTTTTTCTTTGAGTTCAATTTTTTTGATTGGATATTTAGTTACCTGATTGCCTTTGGCACTTCGACTACGGATATTAATTTCAGAAAAATCGATATCAAATTTCAACTTTCTAATTTTGGTCAGATTGCGTAAAAATATAGACACAACCTCAGCTTCACCATTCGGATTGGCAGAAAAATACAATATTTGCGAGCCTTTTTTGCCTTGTGTTAGGTCATAATTGCGGTCACGTGTAATCGATGATACATTAAACCTTTTGATATATGAAGTACCAGATTTTCCGTCTCGATATATCAGGTTATAAATCGTGCGTTTATCGCCTTTGTTAAACACTGCTACATGGATAATGTCTTTGCCTACAAACTTTTTATCATCCACTTTGGTCACTACCATTTCTCCATTACGCATAAACACGATGATGTCGTCAATATCTGAACAGTCGGTAACATATTCGTCTTTTCGCAATGATGTTCCGATAAATCCTTCTACCCTGTTCACATACAATTTGGTATTTCTGAGCACTACTTTTGTCGCTTCGATGGTGTCAAAATTACGCAACTCGGTTTGGCGTTCACGTCCTTTGCCATATTTTTCTTTCAACTTGGCAAAATAATCAATAGAAAACTCGATGATGTGTGCCAAATGGTGTTTTACTTGTTCGATATCGCCCTCAAGCGCTTCAAGTTTTTGTTGTGCTTTATCGAGGTCGTATTTAGATATTTTTTTGATTCTAATCTCGGTCAACCGTACGATATCTTCTTCAGTCACGGCTCTTTTGAGGTGTTTGATGTAAGGTTTGAGTCCGTTATCAATAGCTTTGATTACACCTTCCCAAGTTTCTTCTTCCTCGATATCGTGATAAATTCTCTTTTCGATAAAAATGCGTTCGAGTGATAAAAAGTGCCATTGTTCTTGCAGCTCATGTAGCTCTATTTCGAGCTCTTGCCGCAACAACTCAACTGTGCGATCGGTAGAACGACGCAAAATATCAGACACACCAATAAACACCGGCTTATTGTCTTCTATCACACAGCCAAGAGGCGCGATAGATACTTCGCAATTGGTAAAAGCATATAGTGCATCGATGGTCTTGTCGGATGATACTCCGTTGGGCAAATGCACCAAAATCTCTACCTCGGCTGCGGTATTGTCTTCTATTTTTTTAATTTTTATTTTACCTTTTTCATTCGCTTTGATAATGCTATCGATAAGCGAGGTAGTATTGGTCGAAAACGGAATTTCTGAAATCAGCAAAGTGGTTTTGTCTAACTGTGAGATTTTGGCACGTACTCTCACACGACCACCACGCAAACCGTCGTTATAATTAGACACATCTGCAATCCCTTTGGTCGGAAAATCTGGAAATAATTTGAATGATTTTCCTTTGAGATGTTTGATAGATGCATCAATCAATTCATTAAAATTGTGTGGCAAAAGCTTGGTTGATAAACCTACTGCAATACCTTCTGCCCCTTGTGCCAACAGCAACGGAAACTTTACCGGTAAGTTGATAGGTTCGTTTTTTCTACCGTCATAAGACAATTGCCAATCGGTAATTTTTGGCGAATACAACACTTCGAGGGCAAATTTGCTCAATCTTGCCTCTATATATCTAGGCGCAGCTGCTCCGTCACCAGTGAGAATATTACCCCAGTTACCTTGTGTATCGATAAGCAGCTCTTTTTGCCCCATCTGCACCATCGCATCGCCAATACTCGCATCACCGTGTGGATGGTACTGCATGGTATGCCCTACCACATTGGCTACCTTGTTGTATCGCCCATCATCGAGCTCTTTCATCGAGTGCATGATGCGGCGTTGTACAGGTTTAAAACCGTCTTCTATGGCAGGTACAGCACGCTCTAAGATTACATAAGAAGCATAGTCCAAAAACCACTCTTTGTACATCCCAGTGACTTTGGTGATTGTCTCTGAGCTGTTGTCATCTATCGGCTGACCGTCTGTATTTTCGTTTAAAGAGTTATCGTGATTATCTTCTTTAATCATTGATTGTCGAGGTTTAAAAATTCAAGCAATTTTTACACAAAAAAGGCAAAGATATAGTCTTTGCGGGTGTATTCATGAACATAAGCACATGATGGTTGCTAAATTACAAAAAAAAGTGAATAGTTTTGTTATAGGAGAGTAAAACTTATTCTAGGAAAATTTAATAACAATCGGCGCTAGTAGTAACAAATAGTTTGAGTGTACTTGGCGACATAAAAGGAATATCTAAGCCCATACCTCTAACGATAAACAACAAACCAAGTATAACCACAAAAACAGGTACTGCTCTGAGTATTTTTTCACGTGTTGCAACCGTAATTGCGTTTGACACATACACCACCAACGACATCAATGGCACAGTACCCAACCCAAAAAGCATCATATAAATCATCCCGTCTATGGGCGTTTGTGTAGCGGTGGCACCAAAAAGCGCTACGTAAACCATCGCACATGGCAAAAAACCGT
This sequence comes from Flavobacterium sp., assembly GCA_041583035.1. GTDB lineage: Bacteria > Bacteroidota > Bacteroidia > Flavobacteriales > Flavobacteriaceae > Flavobacterium. Next base: position 4,055 of record JBFHGP010000047.1, on the reverse strand, counting down.
TGAGTAAACCTATGATAAAAAAAGAACTGCTGGTATTTTTCTTGAATTGAAAACCCATTTGCTGCTTAGCTTGATTGGTTAGACGATAAAGTGGCTGTAAAAACGATATTTGGGCAAATTTATTTTTAGGCATCAAAACATACACAATCATCAAAACCCCAAGTACAATCGAAAAATGTTGTTGTATACCAGCCATATAAAAGCCACGACCTAGCCAGCCAAATAATCCTCCAAATAATCCGTAAGTAAAAATTCGGCCTAGATGATAAATTACAATTTGCATCACTTTTTGGGACGGATTGTGCTTGCTCACAGGCAACATCATAGCGATAGGACCACACATGCCAACGCAGTGAAGACTAGAGAGCAATCCGAACAAAAAAGCCGATAACATAATTTATAAAAATACTGATTCTTTTTTATAGTAAGCTTTACCCTGGTATTGCCAATTGACAATAATATCCCAGCGACCGTCTGCCAAGGCGTTTTTAGGTATAAGCATTGCGGATGAAGACAACTCGATAGTGATATCGGCGTCCATCTTTTGGTCAGACGGTCTGTATAGGGATACTTTTCCGGTAATGTTTTTATAATCAAAATTTTTAGGAAACTGAACAACTACACCATCTTTGACTACTTTGATGCTGAATTGATTACCCAATTCTTGCAAATTGTCATGGTGGCGCGTATTGGTATTTACCTCTAGTTCTTTTTCATAATACGACTCTGTCACCAGCTCGTTTTCAAATTTATTATCTGTTTGTACCCTGATTACATATTGCAAAATAAACGCCATAAATGCGACAATTGCAATCACCAAACCTGTTCCCCAATTAAATTTCATTTGTATGTTTTTTTAGATTAATTAAATTTTCGAGGGCCAAGAAAGTTAGTGGTGGTTTTATCTACCAGTTTTCCGTCGCTATAAATCTCGATTTCGACTTTGGTTTTATCTTTATCCAAAAGATACTGATTAATCTCGATAAACAAAGTACCTTGCGCCATACCTTCTTTTGGTACTATAATGTTGTTGTTACCCACTACTTTTATCTCTCCGTTTGGTTTGACTAATTTGAATTGTACATCATCAAAATCTTTGATGGTTTTGTTCACAATTTTGAAAGTGTATACATTACTGATATTTTCTCCTTTGTGCTCAAACAATTGTCCTGGTACACGCAAAATTTTGGCTTCGACATCGCTTCTCAAAAACAACATTCCTATCAATATGGCTACCAATACGCCAAGTACGGCGGTGTACCCTTTCATTCTTGGGGTAAATCGAAATTTTTTGTATTCAGAAATTTCTGATTCTGAAGCATATCTAATCAATCCTTCAGGCAAATTTACCGAGCGCATCATGTGGTCACATTCGTCTATACAAGCGGTGCAGTTTACACATTCGAGCTGTGTACCATTGCGAATATCTATCCCTGTCGGGCATACATTGACACATTGTTTACAATCGATACAATCGCCAAAACCTTGTGCGCCTCTGTCTTGATTTTTTTTGAATTTGGCACGACCGCTTTCGCCTTCGCCACGCACGTGATCATAGGCAACCACCACCGATTTATCATCAAGCAAAACACTTTGTAATCGGCCATAAGGGCAAGCGATAACACATACTTGCTCTCTAAACCAGGTGAATACAAAATAGAAAACCGCAGTAAAAATGAGCAAAGCTATTAATGTACCCAAATGTTCGCCAGGACCATCTTTAACCATACTCAGTACCTTATCGCTACCTTGTATATATGACAAAAATATGTTGGCAATCAAAAAAGAGATGATGAAAAAAATGCTCCATTTGAGTATTCTTTTACGGATTTTTTCGGCATTCCATTTTTGTTTGTCTAAACGAATTTGTGCTCCGCGATCGCCCTCTATCCAATATTCTATTCGTCTAAAAACCATCTCCATAAAAATAGTTTGCGGGCATATCCATCCACAAAAAATTCGGCCAAATGCTACGGTAAATAACGACACAAAAACAATCCCGATAATCATTGAAATAACTACCAAATAAAAGTCTTGCGGCCAAAACGGAAATCCAAAAAAATTGAATTTTCTATCGATGACATTAAACAGCAAAAACTGGTTGCCGTTGACTTTGATAAACGGCGCTGCAAATAAAAACGCTAGCAACAAATAGCTTACAATCTCACGGCGCCTAAAGTACTTACCCGAAGGTTTTTTTGGATAAATCCAGGCTCTTTTACCTTCTTTATCCACCGTACTAATGGAGTCTCTAAAGCTTTGATCTGACGTTTTTTTCATGACAAATTTATTTAAAAATCAGCCACAGTATAAGAAATTATGGCTTCTTGTAATCACTGTGGCTGAACAAACAAAACCTAACAAATGTTATTACTCTTCTGCAGCTGCTTCATCAGTAGCGTTTTCTGTCACCTCATCGGTTGGCGTTTCGCTTTCTGTAGCTTCTGCTTCTTGGTCAGAGGTTGTCTCTTCTGCGACATATTTATCGCCTTCTGGCTCTTTGGCATCAGCAGGATTAGTACCTTGTAGGCTGGCTACATAACTGGCTATTTTTTGGATTTCGCTCGGTTTGATTTGTTGTTTCCAAGCAATCATCCCTTTTCCGTCGCGACCACCTTCCATAATCGTGTTGAAAATATCTTTGATATCGCCACCCAAAATCCAATATTCATCGGTAAGGTTGGGGCCGATAGACCCTCCACCATCTGCTTTGTGACAAGCGACACAGTTGGTCTCATACAAAGCCTTACCTGTGGCAAGATCGGCAGGTTCTGTCAAAAGCGTAACTTGGTCTGCGGTCAATAAATCTGGTGCATTTTTTTTGTATTCTTCGACTTGGATGCGTGCTAGCTCCATGTTTTTATTAAACTCTTCTTCTTGGGTGTCTCCGCCAAACAATTCGTATCTGGCCAAATATACCACCCCAAAAATAATGGTTGCATAGAAAAGATAAACCCACCATGGTGGTAAATCGTTGTCTAACTCTTTGATGCCATCATAATCGTGAGACAAAACCAACTCGTGTTCTTGCTCTACGGGTTTGGATTTGGTCAACTTTTTCATCATGTTTTTGTACCATGACTGTTCACTTAATGGCATATTTTCGAGACGTTCTTTTTCTTCACGTTCTTCGGGAGTCATCAATTGATATAGCACTTGTTTGATTGCACTACCTACGGTTTCTAAAATAATTAGCAAGAATAAGAAAAACGCTAACAATATCAATATTTGAGGATGTTTCATAAACGCTGGCTGATCGCCCGAATCTACCACAAGCTCAATGATACCGTAAAAGGCAAAGAACAGTAAAGGTACTCTAATGTATGCTGGAAAATACTTTTTCATATGTATTAATTTTCTTGATTTTCGTCATTTTTTTGATCTCCCAAAGGGATGTTACTAAGTTCGCTAATCGTGTCTTTTTTGTAGCTAAATACCCAAACAAAGAGCAAAACAAAAAAGATAAAGAAGATGAGCAGGGATATGATAGGATATATCTCAATCCCTGCGATGGTTTCTAAATTATGTTTGATATATTTAAGCATAATAATCTATTTTTTTAATTGGCTGCTTCGTCTTTGATTTTTATATCTGTACCTAATCTTTGTAGGTAAGCTATCAAAGCAGTAATTTCTCTTTCGCTCATCGGCACAAACTCTTCGCCTCTGGCTTGTGCAGTTTTTTTACTCTCTTCGTATGATTTTACGTAATCAGGATCGGCTTCGAGGTTTTTGGCGATTTGTTCGCCTTGTGTTTTGATACTCTCGCGAGCCTGCGCAATTTCTTCTTCAGTATAAGGTACGCCCAATGTTGCTAATACCTCCATTTTGTCTTCGATATCATCGATGTATGCTGGTTTATTATCAAACAACCATTTGTATCCTGGCATGATAGATCCTGCTGATGTACTTTGTGGGTCGTACATGTGATTAAAATGCCAATTGTCTGAATATTTACCGCCTAAACGATGTAAGTCTGGCCCCGTACGTTTTGATCCCCATAAGAATGGACGGTCGTATACAAACTCACCCGATTTTGAGTAATCGCCATATCTG
>JBFHGP010000046.1:0-16784 GCA_041583035.1 Flavobacterium sp. | reverse complement strand
TTTGCTTGTGTGCCTTTACCTGCTCCAGGTTTTCCAAATAATATTATCGATTTCATCTAATTGTATTGTGATATTATAGTTATACCCTATTGGGATAGGACATATTAATTTCAAGAGAGCAAAGATACTAATTTTTAACGTACTATCTGTCTGATTGTTAAAAAATATTTTATACCAAAAAGCCACCCGATTTGGGTGGCTTTTTGGTAAAGGTGTTACCAACACTAATTTTATTTACTTTGGTGATAATCTTCAAAGTTACCAAAATAAATCAATTCATTGACATTGTTGAAAATTGCAACACTACCATAGCCACGATCATCTTTTAGGGATTTATCATATTCAGATAGAAATTTTTTACCTTTATTGCTAGCTCTAAAAGCTATTCCGGACAAGTATTCGTCACTTAAAATAAAAATAGGGAAAGATATTTTTGATTTTTCTTTTTTTGGGTTATAGAAATAATTAAAAAAATCTCTTGCACCATTACTTTCTTCTCTTTCTACGCTGGTAATCAGTAAAGTATGTTTTTTTAGGTCAATATTTTTTGCCAAATAATCAAAATGCTCATAGCAAGGAGCGCACCACAGTGGAAAAAAGAAAACCACAACTTTTGTATCAGGATTACATTTGGTGACTTCTTCAATCGTTTTTTTGTTTAAACGATATAATGTTTGGTTTTTTTCAAACATGAGTTTTTCTCCGTTGCAAGTATAATCTTTCACTTGGGGTTGTGCCCAAGTGAAAGATTGAAGAGTTATTAAAAAAAATGTTATAATAATGTGTTTGTGCATGGATATGACTTAGATGGTTTAGTTTAGGCTTACTAGGTGTATTCTATATCCCCCATTTTTACCTATATCGCTTTGATAAATGTATTCTCCCTGAACGATTTTATAGTCTCCTTCATTGGAAATAACATCTTCTTCTATTATTAAGTTTTGACCTATTTGTTCTCGGTCATCCTCATCGGTTATTGGAAATTCAAAGTGGGAATCGTGTGAAGTTGAAGATGTGCCTATGTAGGTTTGTTGTATATTGTCTATTTGTTCTTGCAATTCTTCTACCGCTCTATCCATATCCGGTTTGTCCGGCTTATCACAAAACATACAAAACTCACAAACACCAAACCCTTTTTTGCAATCCCTTGATTTTCTATAGGGCTTAAGGTGAATTATCCTAATTCCTCCCGAAGTTGTGGTTAATAACTCCTTGTTTTCGGTGTTTTGTGATGAGGTGATGTTTTCGTTTTCAGCTTCACAAGCAGCGAAACTTACTGTGATTAAGGCGGTTAATAATAAAAAAATCTTTCTCATATAATTTTGATTTAAATTAAACACGAGGCAATAATAATAATAATAATAATCTATTTTTGAAAGCACAAAAAGTTAATTTTGTGTTAATGTTAAGTATACCACAAAAGCCACCCGATTTGGATGGCTTTTTGTGTGTTGAAGTATGTTTTGGTTATTCTACGATATCCAATTCTTCGATAAGGTTGGTTGCGCCAGCAAATTTGTCGATGACAAACAATACGTAGCGAATATCTACATTGATGGTACGTTGCAACGCTGGGTCAAAGATAACATCACCAGCCATGGCTTCGATGTTGCCATCAAAGGCCAATCCGATCAATTCTCCTTTGCCGTTGAGTACAGGCGAACCTGAGTTACCACCAGTAATGTCGTGGTCGGTCAAAAAGTTTACGTGCAAGCTACCGTCCATGTCGGCATATTGTCCATAGTCTTTTTTGTTGTACAAATCGATGAGTTTTTGCGGAGCATCAAACTCTTCGTCGCCAGGTACGTGTTTGGCGATAGTCCCTTTGAGGGTTGTAAACCAGTTGGCAGATGCATCATTTGGTCTGTCGGTGCGGCGAGGTAAATCTCTCACTGTTCCGTAAGTTAAACGCAACGTAGAGTTGGCATCTGGGTAATATTTGTGCTCTGGGTTAGCTTTTCTCAATCCGTCTACAAACAAGCGGTAAGCTTTTTGGAAGTTTTCTGATTTTTCTTTCAAATCTTCTGGTTCTTCGCGGTATTTGGTCAACAAGTCACTAGAGATTTTGAACAACACATCACTTTCTATTTTTGCTGCATCTGGATTATCCAAAAATGCTTTTAATTTTTCTGGTGAGGTAAATACGCTGTTTTTAAACCCGTTAGCAATTATTTGGCTATAGTCGTAATTGTTTTCTTCACCGATTTGCGCTACCAATGGTGCGATGGCATAGCCCGATTTGGTGGCATACAAATGCAATTGTTTGGCTAGCATTTCTTGCTCCAAAGGCATGTAAAGATTAGCATAAACTTCTTCTACGGCAGCTTCGATGTTTTCGCGAATATTCGCTCTAAAAGCTTCGTTGGCTTGTGCATAATTGACTAATGCAGTACCAAATTGGTAAGGAATTACAGCCATGTTGGCGGTGCGAAGAGTAGTCATCAAATAATTGTCATGACGCGATTTTTCGTTGGTCGCAGCATAATAATCATTGATGTTTTGCATCACATTGCCATATTTGGCTTTGTTCTTTTTGCGGTTTGCCCATTCGTTAAAAGCTGCTTCGTTTTTGCGCTTGGTAGCAGCAGTTTTGTGTTCTGTCAACGACTCGATCATTCCTTGACGGTTTTTCCAGTAGTTGGCAACACCTGCATAAGTAGAGGCGTAGTCTAAACGAACTTTGTCGTTTTTGTCCATGTATTTTTTCATTACATCCATGCCTAGTTTTGAGCCTTCAACCCAAGCAGGGTAAGCAAAATCTACATTTTGTTGCACACCTTCTGCCGGCATCCATCTGTTGGTACGACCAGGGTAGCCCAAAATCATAGAAAAATCACCTGCTTTTACTCCGTTGATGTTCACTGGCAAGTGATGTTTTGGTTTCATCGGGATGTTATCTTCAGCGTAAGGCGCAGGGTTTCCGTCTTTGTCTGTGTACACTCTAAACATAGAAAAATCGCCAGTGTGACGAGGCCACTCCCAGTTGTCTGTGTCGCCACCATATTTACCAATGCTGTTTGGTGGTGTTCCTGTCAATCTTATATCGGTAAAATCTTGATATACAAAGTAATAAAATTCGTTACCTTGAAAAAATGATTTTACAGATACGGTGTACTTTCCGCCTTCGTTGTTTTCTTGTTGGATTTTTGCAATCTCTTGGTTGATTACTCTCTCACGATCCAACTCGCTCATTTGGTCATTCAGTTTTGACAAAATTCGCTCAGTCACGTCATCCATTCTTACGAAAAATCTTACAGACAATCCTTCTGCGTAGCGTTCTTCGCTTTTCTTTTTTGCCCAAAAACCGTTGGTAAGAATATCGTCTTCTGGGGTAGATAATTGAGCGATGCGCTCGTATCCGCAGTGGTGGTTGGTCAATACCAAACCTTGGTCAGAGATAATCTCAGCAGTACATCCTCCGTCAAATTGCACGATGGCATCTTTGAGTGAGTTGTTGTTGATGCTGTAAATTTCTTCTGGGGTCAATTGTAGTCCCATTTTTTGCATATCGCGATAATTCAATCGTTCGATAAACATCAAAAACCACATGCCTTCATCTGCTTTTACCTTTGCGGGTAAAAACATCACCATGGCGGTAAATAAAATAATTAGTTTTTTCATTGTGTTAAAATGTTAATAAATTAGTTAAAATAATAAGTCAGAGACAAGTTGAGTAAATGCGGTCTGTTTTCTGTACTGTACCTTGTGTTGGTCGCAGCATCCTGAAAAGTAGAGCCTGTCTCAGTAATACTCATCTCGTACCTTGCGTTGAGGTATAATTGACCTAGGTGAACGCCAAGACCTACTTGGGCACCTAGGTTAAAATTGTCTTGTTCAGCGTTTTTGATTTCTTTCAACGAATTTTTATCGTCAAAATAATAGCTAAAAACAGGGCCAGCGTGTACACTCAAAATACTTACATCAATACCTACATTTACAGGTACATCGATGCGGTTTTTGGTGATGTCAAATTCTTTGTTGCCTGCAGTGACATACTCATCTTTGAACGAGGTATAAAGTACTTCGGGTTCGATGTAAATCACTGCGAGATCTATGCGTCCAGTTAGTCCGGCTTGCCAGCCAATACTAGAGTCGCCTTCGTTTTTGTAAGTGGTTTCGGCTGCTTTGAGCATGCCGCCTTCGCCACTGTAAATCAAGCCACCTTTGACTCCAATCTGCGCCGAAGCACTGATAGAGCCAGCTAAAATTGCGAGTAATAAAATTGTTTTTTTCATCGTTTTTTGGAGTTTGTTTGGGGCTAAGATACTTTTTTTATGGCAAGAAACGAGGGGTTTTAACTTTTTACTAAACGTTGGCGAGTTGCTTCATATAAAAAAGCACCGCAGGCTACTGACACATTCAAAGATGATATTTTGCCAAACATAGGTAGTTTTGCTTTTTCGTCAATAATTTTTAACACTGATGGATTAACACCTTTGTCTTCAGATCCCATTACGATTGCAGTGCCTTGGCTCAAATCGATATCATAGAGTGACTGCGTGGTTTTTTCGGTTGCGGCAACGGTGGTGATGCCCGAGCCTTGTAAATAAAATATAGCGTCTTTGACGTGGTCTACCTTGCAAATAGGGACGTTAAAAATAGCGCCAGCCGAAGTTTTTACAGCGTCACCATTTACAGGAGCTGCGCCAGTTTTGGGGATGATAATACCATCAACACCAGTGCACTCAGCTGTTCTGACGATAGCGCCAAAGTTTCGCGCATCCGACAATTGATCGAGGATAACAAATAAAGGTTTGTCGTTCTTGGCCAAAGTATTTTCGACCAACTCTTCGATAGTAATAAATCGGATAGGTGCAACAGAGGCAACCGCGCCTTGGTGGTTGTTGAATTTGCTAAGCTTGTTCAACTTTTCTACCGGAACGTAAGAAAAATTGATATTGTTTTTTTTTAGTGTCTTCAGTAGCCCTTGCATCAAATCGCCTTGAGCTTCTTTTTGGATAAACACTTTGTCTATTTGTTTGTCGGCCTCAATGGCTTCAATAATAGCTCTAATCCCAAAAATGTTTTGTTCGTTTTGCATAAGGCAAAGATAGTTGTTTTTGTTAAAGTGGTGTGGCTGTAAAAATGAAAAGCCCAAAAAAAATGAAATGTTTTTTTGGGCTTTTCAGAAAATAACTATCAATTAATCAATCTCGAAAGTAACTTTAAGATTTACACGAAATTCTGATACCTTGTTGTTTTTTACTTGTACACTTTGGTCTTGCACGTAGGCAGAACGAATGTTTTTTACGGTTTTTGATGCTTTTTCTATCGCTGTTTGCGTAGCATCTTCCCAACTTTTTTCTGAGCTTGATAATACTTCGATTACTTTTAAAACTCCCATAGCTTTGTTTTAGTTTAAAATTAATTACCGTAAATATAAGAAATTTATTTGAAAGTTCTCTCCATTTTTTCGACAACTTCAAAAGCGGCTGGGCAAATTAACGTGTTTTTCAAGGTCAATTTGTTGATTTGATAAAATTTTCGACGGTCTGTGTGCGGATATTCTCTACAAGCCTTGGGTCTGTCTTCATAAACAGCACAATAGTTGTCGCTGCCCAAAAACGGGCAAGGTACCGACTGTAATACATAGTCGTTGTCTTCATCTATCCGAAGGTATTTTTCGATAAACTGTTGTGGTTTGAGTCTAAAAACTTTTGCCAATCGCTCAATGTCTTTTTGGGTAAATAGTGGCCCTGTGGTTTTGCAGCAATTGGCGCAGCTCAAGCAATCTATTTTTTCAAAAACATCGTCGTGTATGGTTTGCATTTGTTGGTCAAAATGCTTGGGTGGCTTGTTTTTTATTTTAGCCAACAACTTTTTGTGTTCTGCTTGCTTGGCTTTGGCTTTTTGGTGATAATCTTCGAGGTCCATAGCTTTTAAAATAGAATGATGTACAAAAGTAAGGGTAAATTTGTCAAATCGGCAGGTTGTTTCAAAAAAATCATTGGCCGATGCGTGTTTGTAAATTGGCAAAAACAACTGATTTTATGTACCTTTGGCGGTCTAAAATCTTAAAATTAAAATAAAAACAGGTGCTTTGTGCTACATAATAGTATCTTTGCCTTAATTAATTTATATCTAAAAATGAAAATATTACCTTATTTATTTTTGACCATATTGCTGAGTACGGTACAAAATGTTTGTTCTCAAACTTCTGAAAACAAGCGTGTTGATGGTATTGTGGGTGTGGTAGGAGACAAAGTTGTACTAGAGTCTGATGTGCAAAAAAGTTTGATTGATATCATGTCAAAAAAAGACCGACCAATGGATTTTAACGAATGTATGGTTTTTGGGTCGCTGTTAGAGTCAAAGTTGTTTTTGTATCACGCAGAGTTGGATAGTGTGCAAGTAATGCAAGAGCAGGTAGAAAGTAACTTGCAAGCCCAGCTCGACCAATTGGTGCAAGCCGCAGGTTCGACCGATGCTGCCGTAAAATTTTACAGCAAAAGCAGTTTCGAAGAGTTGAGTAAATATTTTAGAGAAATTATCGAAAATAACCTTAAAGTAAGCCAATACCAAAACACCATTGCCGATAATGTAGAGATTACACCCGAAGAGGTAAAACAATATTTCAACAGCTTGCCCGAAGAAGAGTTGCCAATTATTGGTGACCAAGTAGAGTTAGCAGAGATTTTGATTGAGCCAGAAGTGTCTGAAGAGCAAGTACAAAACGTTATCAGACAATTAAAAAACATCAAAAAAGAAGTTGAAGAAGGCGCGTCTTTTAGCAGCAAAGTATATTTGTACACAGAAGACCCAGGGTCGGTAGAGACAGGAGGTATGTATTCTATTGATAAAAAAGCTGGTTTTGTCAAAGAGTTTAAAGATGCTGCTTTTGCACTCAAAGAAGGCGAAATATCTGACCCTTTCAAGACAGAGTATGGTTACCACATTGTGTATTTAGAAAAAATAAGAGGCGAAAAATATGATGTAAGACACATTTTGATAAAACCAAAACCTACCGCCGAAGCTATAGCCAAAGCTCAGCAAATGGCAGAAGATGTGCGCATGAAAATTTTGAATAACGAAATAACTTTTGAAGAAGCCGTAACTCAATATTCTACAAACAAAACCAATAAAAACAGTAACGGATTGATGGTGCATCCAAGTACAGGCGATACTCGTTTTGAGCTAAACACCATCACTGATAAAAATCTTTACAACGGCATTTATAACCTCAAAAAAGGTGAGTTGTCGCAAGTGATAACTTATAATTATACAAACCAGACAAGATACCAGATTATTAAAGTTTTAGACAAAATTGGTAGTCACAGAGCTGATTTTGCCAATGATTTTGTGTCTATTCAGCGCATCGCACTCGACAACAGAAAAAGAGAGAAACTCGGCGAATGGATAGATAAAAAAATCAAACAAACCTATATTTTTGTAGACGAACAATACCAAGATTGTGATTTTGCCAATTCGTGGAAATAATATCTACTATCAAAGCATATATTAACCACCTGTATTGTCGGGTGGTTTTTTGTTGAACAAAATTAAAAATCAAAAATTATTGCTAGTATTTTTTATCGAAATAGATTGTTATTGATAATTAGATTGTTAGCTTGATTGTTGGCTTGTTAAAATTTTGTAATTATTTCATGCTAATATCTTTTTGTGTAAAGTTTTCTTCTCTAAAATAGAATAATTATAAATAATAACTTTTGATATTTAAGGTTTTATTAAAAACTTTTAAATGAGCTATTTGTTTATTAAATTTGTAGTAATACGAATCTACTAAAACATTAAATTATGGCTTTTGATATCGAAATGATTAAAAAAGTGTACGAAAAAATGCCTGCCCGTGTTGATGAAGCACGCAAAGTCGTAGGCAAACCCCTTACACTGTCCGAAAAAATATTGTATGCCCATTTGTGGGACAAACAACCAACCAAAAAATATGAAAGAGGCCGCGATTATGTGGATTTTGCTCCAGACAGGATTGCTTGCCAGGATGCAACTGCACAAATGGCTCTTTTACAATTTATGCACGCAGGCAAAACCCAAGTGGCTGTACCAACAACGGTGCATTGTGATCACTTGATTTTGGCAAAATCTGGTGCCGAAAAAGATTTGGCAGTTGCCAACAAACAATCCAAAGAGGTTTTCGACTTTTTGTCGTCAGTGTCTAATAAATATGGTATCGGGTTTTGGAAACCAGGTGCAGGGATTATTCACCAAATCGTTCTAGAAAACTACGCTTTTCCGGGCGGAATGATGATTGGTACCGATTCGCATACAGTAAACGCAGGCGGATTGGGTATGGTCGCCATTGGTGTTGGTGGTGCAGATGCTGTTGATGTAATGGCCGGAATGGCTTGGGAATTGAAATTTCCGAAACTGATAGGTGTAAAATTAACCGGTAAACTAAACGGTTGGACAGCCCCAAAAGATGTTATCCTCAAAGTGGCTGACATCCTTACCGTAAAAGGTGGTACGGGCGCGATTGTAGAATATTTTGGCGAAGGCGCTCAGTCGATGTCGGCTACCGGTAAAGGTACTATTTGTAATATGGGTGCCGAAATTGGCGCGACTACTTCGACTTTTGGGTATGACGATTCGATGAGAAGATACTTGTCTGCAACTGACCGCCAAGATGTGGTAGATGCTGCAGATAAAGTGGCTGATTATTTAACGGCAGATCCTGAAGTGTATGCTGAACCAGAAAAATATTTTGACCAATTGATAGAAATTAATTTGTCTGAATTAGAACCGCATATCAACGGACCTTTTACGCCAGATAGAGGAACACCAGTGTCAAAAATGAAAACCGAAGCTGCTGCCAACGACTGGCCTATCAAAGTAGAATGGGGATTGATAGGTTCTTGTACCAACTCATCTTACGAAGATATGACCCGTGCAGTGTCTATCGTACAACAGGCTTTGGACAAAAATATTACTCCAAAAGCAGAGTTTGGTATCAATCCAGGTTCAGAACAAATTAGATATACTATCGAAAGAGACGGTATCATCGAAACCTTTGAAAAGTTAGGCACAAAAGTGTTTACCAACGCCTGTGGTCCTTGTATTGGGCAGTGGGATAGAGAAGGGGCTGATAAACAAGAAAAAAATACCATCGTTCACTCTTTTAACCGTAATTTTTCTAAACGTGCCGATGGTAATCCAAATACACACGCCTTTGTAACTTCGCCCGAAATGGTCGCTGCTTTGGCTATCTCTGGTCGCTTAGACTTTAATCCATTGACAGATACTTTAATCAATGACAATGGTGAAGAAGTAAAACTAGACCCACCAAGAGGAGAGGAGTTGCCAAACAAAGGTTTTGATGTAGAAGATCCAGGCTATCAAGCACCGGCATCAGACGGAGCAAGTGTTGAGGTAATTGTTGACCCCAACTCTCAGCGTCTAGAGCTTTTAGAGCCTTTTAAACCTTGGGATGGAAAAAACATTACTGGCGCCAAATTGCTTATCAAAGCAGAAGGTAAATGTACCACAGATCATATTTCTATGGCCGGGCCATGGTTGAGATATAGAGGTCACTTAGACAATATCTCTAACAATATGTTGATTGGCGCGGTTAATTATTTTAACAAAGCGACCAATTCAGTGAAAAATCAATTGACAGGTGAATATGGCGAAGTGCCAGCCGTACAAAGAGATTATAAAGCCAATGGTATAGACACTATTGTTGTTGGTGACCATAATTATGGTGAAGGGTCTTCGCGTGAGCACGCTGCTATGGAGCCAAGACATTTGGGTGTAAGAGCTGTTTTAGTAAAATCTTTTGCGCGTATTCACGAAACCAATCTGAAAAAACAAGGAATGCTTGGATTGACTTTTGCAGACGAAGCAGATTATGATAAAATCCAAGAGGATGACACTATCAACTTTTTAGACCTGACAGAATTTGCCCCAGGCAAACCGTTGACTATTGAATTTGTACACCAAGATGGTTCTAAAGATGTTATCGTAGCCAACCACACTTACAATGAAAGCCAAGTAGAGTGGTTCAAGGCTGGCTCAGCATTAAACTTGATTGCTGCTAGCTAATCTATCTAACATAAATATTAAAAGGAGTTGCATTTGCGACTCCTTTTTTTTGTTGCTTAATATTAACTGGTTGTAGATAATTATCAATGTTGCGTATTGATATCAACTGTTTGAATTGCTGCTGTGGAGTGATAATACAAAAATTGATAGAGTGTACAAACAAAAAAAGGGAATCGCCTAAGCAATTCCCTTTTTTATCAAAACACTAATCTAGTTTATTTTTTCATGACTTTGATCAGTTGTTGATATCCGTCAATTTGTAGTTTCAACATATACGTTCCGCTACTTAGTTTACTCATGTCAACAGTTACTTGGTTACTGTTAAACTCTTGTACGCTTACCAATTGACCGATGGTATTGTAAATTTCAACACTTTCGATATTGCTGATGTACTCGATGTTCAAGACATTGTTTGTAGGGTTTGGATAGTAGTTGAGTTTGGTTCTGTCAAACTTCTCGTTATCCAATACTACGGTTACTTGTACAGCAAAGGTCTCGCTCACACATCCGCCATTACCTACAACTACTGCATAATAAGTAGTGTTGTTAGACAAAGGCATATCGTCTGGTAGTGGGTTGGTCAATGTTGCAGCATCTTCTTCGCTGATAAACCACAATACATCTCCTTCGTTCACTACCAAGTCAGCGATAGTTACTTCGTTCATGCTGATTTCGTACACAAATGCTTGCTGCGCTTCGCCTGTTGGCGCTGCAGGTGCAGGTGTGGTTTGCACATCTACGGTAACTCTTTCAGACTCACATCCGTTGTAAACACTACTGATGTAGTAAGTACTATTGGTCAATACTGTACTGGCTGGCAATGAGGTAACTGCTATTGGGGTAGTGTACCATTTGTAGGTAACTCCTGAGGTAGCCGGAATCTCTACATCGCCAATTGTTATGCCTTCACATACATCCATTGCACTAGCAATCTGTGGAGCTGCGTTGTTTACAATCTGTACAGAAATTGCTTTTCTGTTAGATTCACAACCGTCTACTTCTTGAGATACATAGTATGTGCCGTTGCTCAATGCTTGGTCATCTGCCAATGGTGTAGTAGATGTTGCACTGTTGAACCATTGGAATATTGCTCCGTCCAAACCTGTAACTACAAGGTCAGACACTACTGCAGATCCGCAGAATGCTTGTGAACTTGCTGTTGGTAGCGGCGTTTCGTCATTTACATTAAAAGTGATAGCCGATCTTTCGGTTTCACAAACGCCTACTTTTTGTGTTACATAATATGTTCCTTCATACACTTGTGAGTTGGCATTCATCGGCACGCTAGTTGTTTCATCGGCATACCAAATAACTTCTGTGTTTGGTTGTTGACCGATTTCTACATTGGCCATTACTTCAAATCCGCAGATGGTAATTGTTTGTGGAACAATTGCTGGTGGCGTGGTTGATACGGTTACTTCTACCATCATTCTGTCAGACTCACAGTCTGCAATTTGCTCAGATACGTAGAATGTGCCTGTGTACAAGGCTGTGCCTGCTGGTAGTGGTGTGCCACCTACGGGTACTTCGTACACATTAAGTGTGCTTCCGTCTGTGTGGTTAACCATCAAGTCTTCGATAAATGTGCTATCGCAATAGTTTTGTACTGCGTCTCCTGTTGGGGTAAACACACCTACTACGATGATGTTTACAGCAACTCTTTCAGATTTACAGATACCTACTTCGTTTTCTACATAATATGTAGCAGTTTGGTCAAACTCATCGATAGGTTCTACAGCGTCCATGCTGTCATACCATACAAGGTTGAGGTCAGACTCTACTGCTTCATCAACAGGTAGTGGAGAACATAAATACACATCATCTATTACTGGTGTGATTACTTCTGGAGTAGTTACTACTGTTTCAAAAGTTTGTTCACATCCTTTGCTAGTTACGATAGTTACATCGTAAGTCGTTTCGTTTTCGCCATTAGATAAGTAATATACTTGTCCGATGTTTTCGCCATTATATGGGTATGTACCGTTGGCATCTAAATATAGATTATCAAAAGGTGCCCATGTAATATTGTTGGCGTCTATACCTTGTGTAGGGAGTGCAGTGTTTAATGGTAATGCAATTTCTGGACAAGCATCGTAAGTCTCAGCCAAATCTCCTCTTGTAGGTAGTGGATTGATGGTGACAACCACTTCAGCTGTTTGTACACACAAACCTTCAGATTGAGAAGCAGTCAGCGTATAAGTTGTTGTCTCGTCTGGAGTTAATGTCCATCCAGTTGTTTCGTCTCCAGCAACGCCTGTAGCAGGAGTCCACTCAAAAGTGTCATAGTCAGCAGCGCCTTCTACAATCGTAATAGTTTCTGTACTTTCTGTAGCACACATTTCTGCCTCTTCCAAAGAGATGCTGAATGGTTCTGGTTCGAGTACTGTAACTACAATTTCTTCTTTATGAGATTTACATCCGGCTGTAGCGGTAAAATAAATATTAGGTCTACGGCTAGTGGTAGTTGTAAAACCAACAGTTCCGTTTAATAATTCTTCTGCAGTTGCATTGTCAGCATAAGTATAGGTTGTTCTATTCGGGCTGGTAGTATGTGTTGTTACCAAGGCTGCAGCAGAGTAGTTACCATAATTGACGTTACTCCAACTTATTTGCACTACGATGTTGCTTTCGCCGTCCCAAGCAAAATCTTGGTCAAACGCATATTCTGTAATACCAACAGGTGTTGCTAATGCATCTTCAGTATATACAAGGGTCAGTCCGTCTTGTTGTGTGCTTGTTGCAGCATCTTGCTCAGTTGTACCCATGTAGATAGTAAAATCGTTATAATCTACCGTAGCTGCTTGTGTAATGTCAAAGGCAAGGCCTGAGATATCACCTTCCATCATTCCTGATGCAAGTAACTCTTCAGCAGTAAATATATATTGATATTTGTATCCACCCCAGCCGTGATAGAATGGAGAACCTGTTGTGTTGGTGGTGTCTGTGCCTTCGCCAACTTGTACTTCTACGCCATCGGTGCTTTGGAATACTTCTAACCAAAATGAGGTTGTCTCAGTCAATAAGCCTGTGTCAAAAGTAGAGTTTGTACCTGCAGGTTCGTCAGCATCTTCTGCATCGTACCAGCTGATTTCTCCTTCTGTATCAACTTCTAAAGTCAATTCTCCTTCGTCACAAATGGTAAGTTCTTCTTCGTCATTAGTGAGTTCAAAGTCTGGATAGTCACATAAGGTTGTAAATGGTATACCTTCGCTCCATTCGCTGATATCGTCTCCTTCAACACAAGTAGATTTTACATAAACAAAATAGTTTGTACTAGGGTCTAATCCGTCAATAGCTGCCATCATTTCGTCAACAGTTATGGTAGTAACCAATCCTGTTGCTTCTCCTGGCTCGCCTTCTGTTCTGATTTCTACGGTATAACCGTCTCCAGGGATGTTTCCTAATGTTGGAAGTTCCCAAGATACCTCGGCTGATTCTTTGGTGATATCATCTACCGTAATATTAGACGGAGGGAAACAAGTAGGAATCAAATCTACTACTACATCATCTATCCAGTAATACCAGTAAGCAGAGTTAGAGTTATGTCTGAAAGCGATGTGGTTGTTACCACCTGTTAAAATAGTCTCATTAAGGTAATACACATACTCATTAAAGTTGGTATTGTCAGGCTCGATAGTGTCTACTACTTCAAAAGTAGTGATATCAAATGGGTCGCTCATTACACCAACTTCGATGTTACCAGAGCTTGTTCCTTCTTTTCTTAGTTGGAAAGTTAAACGTAGGTTATGAACATCTTCTTCAAATGCAGGTGTTACTGCGTAAGTTGCAGTACCTACTTGTGATTGAAATTTCATGCTATTTGAAGGACTCGGGCTTAAGTAGTATGATACAATAGAAGGCCATGTAGACGTACCAGATACATTGGTTATTGGTCTTTCCCAACAATCAGGGAAATCACCTGCGCTATAACTGTCAAAATTTTCGGTATAAGGTAATGTGGTTTCTGCTGTACAGAGTGTTTTGAAAGGGTACGGTCCTGCCCAGAAGCTAACGTCGCCACCTCCACAGTCGTTTTGTACATAGTACTGATAGTTGGTGTTACCTGTTAGCCCACCTAAAGTTCCGCCATTAGCAAAACCTGTTTCTGTGGTGCCTTCTGTGTCAGGGTCAAAACCTTCTTCGCCCCAAATAATGTTGAAGGTAGATCCGTCGCTAGTCCAGCTCAAATCTACTGATTCTGCAGTAGTATTTGATGTAGATAAGTCGCTTGGAGGTAAACAAGTAGGTATAGGTACTACAGACAATGTGTAGTCTTCTGTTTCGCCATAAGTCATGTAACCACAAGGTTCTGCAGTAGTGTTGTAATAATATCTTGATCTAACGCGCATGCGATAATCTCCGTTTGCAGTACCTGTTGGTACATCAATAGAGCCTGTAAATGTTGTTGCACTCCAATTATAAGTATGCTCAGCAACAAGTTCGTCACTAGAAAATATCATATCGTTATTGAAGTCAATCCAAATTTCTACATTGGTGTAACTAGGTACATCTACTGCGTACGAAATTGATTCGCCAGCAGATTGAGTTACACTCATATTTGAGAAGTTGTTGTAACTATTACTTGTGCCGTTGTCAGGGTTGATGATATTGGTATAACCATCCGAAGTGTTGAAACCATATATACGGTAAGATGTTGATGTTCCGGTTGATACTTCACAATATCCAGTGAAAAAATCAAAAGGACCTGCCCAGCTACTTATTGTGCCACCGCAGTCTTCTTGAACGTAAAATTGATAGTTTGTTTCGGCGTCTAATCCGTTTAATGTACCTCCGTTAGCAAAGCCGTTAACTAAAGTACCTTCGGTGTCAAAGTCAAAACCTGCTTCACCCCATTTGATGTTAAAGTTATTACCGTCAGATACCCAGTTTAAATCAG
This sequence comes from Flavobacterium sp., assembly GCA_041583035.1. Classification (GTDB taxonomy): domain Bacteria; phylum Bacteroidota; class Bacteroidia; order Flavobacteriales; family Flavobacteriaceae; genus Flavobacterium. The sequence continues at coordinate 1,873 of JBFHGP010000046.1, read as the reverse complement.
CTGATGAGTATGTAATGTTAGTAAAACTGATGTCACTTGGAGGTACACAATCTGCTAATTGCATATTTAATTGAATTTGCGGCAGGTTGCTTACTCTAGCATAGGCTGATGGTGGCGATGCAGGACTCGGATTGGTGCTATCACTACGATACATTATTCCGGTATTGCTGCCAGATGCATAAGATAAAAATGCTGGTGAAGTCCATCCAGATACATCTTCATGTACAGCGACAATTAAATTACCTCCAGTATATGCAAAAGGAGTATCAAACTCTATTACAAACCATTCGTTTGCAACAGGACTTATACTTCCGCTATACACTTCGGTTAGTTCTGTGAAGTCAACCCAGTCTGTATCTGAGTCGAATGATGTTTTATCGGTGTTTGCAATGTAGATGGTTAATTCATTCCATCTTTCAGGATTACTTCCTAAAGCTGTAGCATGGTAGCTTATAGAGGTGATGTCTCCTATTGCTCCACCACCCATTGCAATCTCACCTGCGCCAACAATTTGCTGACTGTAGTTGTACACATAGTTGGATACCGGCATAGCCGAACCACCAGACACTGTGCTTGTTCCAGAACCAATTTGTACGATTCCGGATGTCTGAGCCCATGTAAATCCTCCGAAAAACATCATCAAAATAGCTGTAAAAGCCTTGATGTTGCTCATGAAAGAGATACGCTCTCTACGTTTTGTAGTGTTATACATGATTAAAGTGTTTTGTTTAATACTAAATGCTAAGTTACTGTTTCTGAAATAAATTACAAAAATTTTAACTTCTATTTTTTTAAATATTTAATTTTGTGTATTAATAAATTGTTTTAACTTTTTTATTTTACTTGTGTAAAATCAGCCAAAAACCATTGCTTTTACTTAGTTTTTTTATCTTTGTTAGATATATAATTGTCTATGAGATACCATGTTGTCATTCCGGCTTTTAATGAAGAAGCATTGATTGAAAAAACCTTACAAAGTTTAGTCAATCAAACACTTTTACCTAGCGCTGTAATTGTTGTTGATGACAATTCTACCGACGATACTTACGAAATAATACAGCGATTTGTCAAATCTCACGATAATTATCGATTAGTATCCAACATTTCGTCTGGCAAACATTTGCCTGGTAGTAAAGTTGTCAATGCTTTTTACTGCGGATTCAAACATTTATCAAGCGAATATGATTTTGTGGTCAAATTAGATGCAGATTTGATTTTGCCTAAAAATTATTTCGAAAAAATTGCCCAAACTTTTCAGTCCGATCCAACTATAGGGATGGTCGGTGGAGAAGCTTATATAAAAACCAACAATGGTTGGCAGTTAGAAAATCTCACAGATAGAGACCATATTCGCGGCGCATTTAAAAGTTACCGCAAAACTTGTTTTGAACAAATTGATGGTTTGCGTCCTGCGATGGGTTGGGATACAGTCGACGAGTTGTTGGCAAAGTTTTATGGTTGGCGTGTGGTCGTTTTACCTGAATTAAAAGTTAAACACCTCAAACCTACAGGGGCAGTTTACGATCGGTCTGCTCGTTATAAACAAGGTGCGGCATTCTATCGTTTGGGTTATGGCTTTTGGATTACTTTTTTAGCATCTATAAAATTGGCGCTCAAAAAGAGAAAACCTTTTTTATTTGTTGATTACATCAGAGGTTTTTTTAAAGCAAAAGCAGAAAATCGAGAAATGTTGGTTACACCAGCCCAGGCCAAGTTTATAAAACAATACAGATGGCAGCGTATCAAGGCTAAGCTTTTTGGTTAATTTTTTATTTTTTACAAATCAAAAACCGCCTCGTTTGAGGCGGTTTTTTTAGTATGATAATTTACAGGTTACTTTTATCGTTTTAATGTAAAGTGTCCTCTAAATTCT
>JBFHGP010000045.1:0-16834 GCA_041583035.1 Flavobacterium sp. | reverse complement strand
TTGCGCTTTGAGGTAAGCTACTTCAGATTTTAGTTTTTCTTGCCCAATGATGCTCATTTGCTTGTTGAGGTGCAACAAAATAGCAATTAACACAGATACCAAAAACTCGTACAAGGTTTTGTCTGTTGCCAATTGTGCCCAAAATGCAGGGTTGCGTATCGAGTATCCTGTTTGTGGAAAAAGAAAATGTGGCGCCCTAACAATGAAAAATCCGAAAAAAGCAACAATAAAAAAATAAATCCAAAAAGTTTGCTTATTGTGCCACTTCGGAATCAGAAAAAAGTAATTAAAATAAAAAAAGATAACCACCAATATCGTACCGCTAAATTTCTGTAAAAAATCAACAGATTTTAACGGCGATTCACCAGCGTAAATCTCTATTGAGCTAAGTATCGGTACGGCGATAAAAATTACCGAGACCAAGATAATTAGCAAAATTTGTTTGTTCCAAATTTTCATTATTCTGATTTTTTGACCAATCCAAGCTCAATCAACCTTTCAGTCAAAAATTCGCCAGCAGTAATGTCTTCATACAACTTCGGATGCTCTTCATCAATGCAGTTTTCGAGTACATTGAGCGACACTTCGCTTTTTGGATGCATAAAAAACGGAATCGAGTAACGCGAGTTGCCCCAAGACTCTCTCGGTGGATTTACCACCTGGTGTATTGTCGATTTGAGTTTGTTATTGGTCAATCGAGACAACATATCGCCAACGTTTATCATCAATTCGTCTTCTGCTGCGATGGCATCTACCCACTCTCCGTTATGGTTTTTTACTTGCAAACCTTTGCCTTGTGCGCCCATCAACAGGGTAATCAGGTTGATGTCGCCATGGGCAGCAGCACGCACAGCATCTTTGGGCTCTTCTGTGATTGGCGGGTAGTGAATAGGGCGCAAGATAGAATTGCCGTTGTGTACTCGTTGGTCAAAATATAACTCGTCCAAACCTAAATATAATGCCAAAGCACGCAACACATATACGCCAGTTTTTTCCAACATTTTGTAGGCTTTTTGCCCTGTGCTGTTAAATTCTGGAAGCTCACTTACGGTTACATTTTGCGGATATTCTGCTGCCAAAGCATCGTCGTTTTCTACATACTGACCAAAGTGCCAAAACTCTTTGAGGTCGGCTTTTTTATAACCTTTGGCGGTTTCTTTCCCGAAAGACACATAGCCACGTTGCCCACCAATACCAGGTATTTCATACTGTGATTTAGTCTCATAAGGCAGGTCAAAAAAAGCTTTTATCTGTTGATACAATTTATTTACTAAAGTTTGGTCCAAAAAATGTCCTTTTAGGGCAACAAAGCCAATATCTTCATAGGCTTTGCCAATTTCGTTCACAAATTTTTGTCTTCTGCTTTCATCTTCTGATAAAAAATCTTTTAAGTTTACAGTGGGTATTCTTTGCATGATAAAATATGTTTGTCAGTCAATTGTTCAAAAAAAATGATAGTCTTGGTTAAGTCAAAGATAATGTATTTCTGCAAAAATAACTCTTTAGTTTGAAGATGATTAAAATAAAATTGATTTGATAAAATAATCTAAAATATAATGATAAAGGCTATATTTTTTATAATTTAGCCACTTCAATAAATAACTATAGGATGAAAAAGTTTTTATTTGCCTTAGGGGCAATAGCAATGATGGTCTCTTGTGAACAAAAACAAGAAGGGTTTACAATTAATGGAACAGCAGAAGGATTTGCTGACGGAACGATGGTGTATATCAATGAAGCGGACGAAGAAACTACGGGCTTGAAAAAAATTGATTCTGTAGCAATGACAGGGGGCAAGTTTACTTTTACCGGGCAAGTTGACGAAATCGATATGAGATATATATTTTTTGGTGAAGACCAAACACACTATACACCATATATTTCTGAAAACGGAACAATAAACATAGTGTACGATAAAGAAAACAGAGAAAACATTAAAGTCTCTGGTTCTGAGAACAACGACGCCATGTTGGCCTTAAATGAAAAAACAAAACCGTTGAATGAAAAAATGTCAAATTTTCAACAAACAAACGGGCCAAAATTTCAGCAAGCAACCATAGAAGGTGATACAGCGACAGTCAAAGAATTGCAAGACCAATACATGGAAATTTCTGATGAATTGGACGGAGTCACCAAAGGTTACATCGCCGAAAATAAAAACTTTGTGACCTTATTGTTACTTGGCGACTTGTATCAAAACAAAAAAATTACCGACGATGTGTTGATCAACACATTTAACGGATTAGATGAAAAACTCAAAACATCAAAAATCGGTAAAGAAATTCAACAAATAGTAGAGGGCGCACAAAAAATGGCTATCGGTAAACCAGCACCAGATTTTACAGCACCAAACCCAGACGGAGAGCAAATTTCGTTGAAAGAAAACTTGGGTAAAGTAACCGTTGTAGACTTTTGGGCTGCATGGTGCGGACCATGTAGAAAAGAAAACCCTCACGTGGTAAAAATCTACGAAAAATACAAAGACCAAGGATTAAACATCATCGGTGTTTCTCTCGACAGAGACAGAGAAAGCTGGTTGAAAGCTATCGCTGATGATAAACTTACTTGGACACAAGTATCTAACGTAAAATTTTGGCAAGACCCAATCGCAAAAGAATATAACGTGTCGAGTATTCCGGCAACATTTATTTTGGACGCAGAGGGCAATATCGCCGCCAAAGACCTTAGAGGACAAGAGTTGGATGATAAAATTGCCGAATTGTTAGCAAAATAATCCAAAACGAAAGAAAAAGTTTTATAAAATGCCTTACATTTGTTAAGGCATTTTTTTATTTATAGACCTAAGCACTCGCACGATGAACTATATTTTATTTGATGGAGCGCACCGCGACGCCCTTTTACCGTTTACTTTTACACGCCCTGTGGCTGATATCAGAGTAGGAATAATGACCATTAGAGAAAAATGGGAACACTATCTAGGCTATACCACATCTACGATTACTGAAGATTATTTGGCCGATAAATATCCGATGGTAGAGCTAGACGAAAATATATTGATTAACTCATCCTTTTTACCCAATGAGGCATTGGTAGAGGCTGTAAAAGCCTTGCAACCCAATTGCGCCTTGTTTTATGAAGATGAGGTGGTGGCTTTTCACACCTACGAAAACCAAGAAGAAGTAGATTTTGAAACGTATGAACAAATATTTTTTGAAGGCGAATGTATAATCATTGAAAAACCATACGATATTTTCCAGAAAAATGACGTGGCTTTACGTGCAGATTTTGCCTTATTGACTGAGGGCAGAGATTCTGAACCCATACCAAACACAGTACAATATCTTGGTGAAGAAAACATTTTTATTGAAGAAGGTGCCGTGCTCAATTTTGTTACACTCAACGCATCGACAGGGCCTATTTATATAGGTAAAGACGCCGAGGTAATGGAAGGGAGCGTAATCAGAGGACCATTTGCATTGGGTGAAAAATCGCAAGTAAAAATGTCTGCCAAAATATATGGCGCAACCACTATCGGGCCGCACTGTAGAGTAGGAGGCGAGGTCAATAACTCAGTGATGTTTGGGTATTCAAACAAAGGCCATGACGGATTTTTAGGCAATTCTGTACTTGGCGAATGGTGTAATATTGGCGCAGATAGTAATAACTCTAATCTCAAAAATAATTATGATGAGGTAAAATTATGGAGCTTTGAAAGTCGCTCGTTCGAAAAAACGGGCTTGCAATTTTGCGGCTTGATGATGGGCGACCATAGCAAATGCGGTATCAATACAATGTTCAATACGGGTACGGTGGTAGGCGTTAGTGCCAATGTGTTTGGTGCTGGTTTTCCGCGTAATTATATTGCCAATTTTACTTGGGGAGGTGCGCAAGGTACACAAAAATACATGATTAACAAAGCGTTACAGACTGCCGAGATTGTGATGCAACGCCGCCAAATAGAGCTCTCTGAGATAGACAAAGCTATTTTGGAACATATTTATAACGATACCATCGAGTGGCAAAAGTCATAAGTAAGGTGCAACTTGTGGTTTACCGTATCTAAAATCTTGTAGTTTGAAATTGCTATTGCGGATGCGATTGGTGTGGATGATGTGATTACCTACTCCCGGAATTTTAGGGTAGTAGCTCAATGAGAGCTGAATACGGCTCACGTTCAAAAAATCGTTGGTAATCATTACACCCAAGGTAACTGAGGTGTATAAATCACTGTCAAAAAGGCTTTTACCTTGGTCAGCTATCAACCCTAGCGAACCTGATAAAAAAGGGCTAAATCTAAACCCAAACCAAGAATTGGGCGCATAAGATTGTGTCTGAAAATTGAGCAAAGCTTTTTTTGTTCCTCTCAAATTATAACTATCAAATCCATCGATGCCATAAGTGCCATTGAGGGTTATTTTATCTTCAAAATAATCGAGACGATTATATCCATAAACCAATTCGGGATTCACAAACTGACGAAAAAGCCAATTACCAATTTTCAAGGCTCGTGTAAAATAGGTACCCTGAAGCCTAAAAACACTTTGCTCTGGATGATGGTCATAAAAATAACTACCCCATTGCATTTCTCCACCAAAATATCCGTGTTTGGTATACTTGCCAAGGGCAAACCTAGCACCGAGATAGGTGCGTGTGCGTGTTTCTAATGCTTGTACACCAGCGGTTAACGAAAATATTTTTCCGACTGCAATATCTTCTATTCGATCGTGATTATACACATATCTATCTTGCATATAATTGAGTGAATTGATGCCTACACTCAACAAATATCGTTTGCTATCAGTGTAGTAATTGTCTGGGTTGTATTCATCTTCAGGTTTTTGTAGATAATCTGTGCCAGTAAAACGTACCGAGGTAATCAAATTGGTGATGATTTTATTGTCAACTTCCTTTTCGGATAGCTTGATGGCATATCCTCCCCATAAATCTACATAATTGTATTTGAACTCATGAAAAGTAGCTACATTTTCTAAGCTGTAAACAGAGTCGTTGTAATGCTGTTGCATGAGCGAAAAACCGCCAGCCCATTTGGTTAATGGCGAATAAAACGGACGTTCTGCATAGAGTGTTTTAGAAATGTTTTTGTTCCAATCTTCTCGATAGCTTACTCCAGCAGTAACAAAGGTGTTCGCAATATTATTGACCTGATATTGTGAGGCATACCCTTGTTTGTCTTCGTCAAAACGGGTGCGAAATTCGTTCGAAAAATAATGTCCAAACCCTCCAAAGTTATAAGAAGTAAGTCTCAACCGCATACTCGAGGTAGAGATGCTACCAGTAGGGTAAATACTCCAAGAGTCTAATACGCGGATGTTGATATCGACAGAGTCTGTGTTGTTGGCAATGGCTTGCGGACTGATAATTACACGACGAACGAAGCGTTGAGAACGGATAATACGCTCACTTTCTTTGATTTGTAACGAGTCAAAACCTTTGTTTTTGTCAAACAATAAGAGATTGCGAATAGTCGAAGATTTGGTTTTTAGATGTAGTTTATTCCCGATTTTATCCCAAGTACGTGTAGGCCTGCGGGTGCTATCTTTTTCTGAATAACCAAACGGGTCTAAAGTTACGATATTGATGTTTCGGATAATTTTGCCTTGATATTTTTCAAAATCTTTGTCAATATCTTTTGGGTTAACCTGTTGTAAGTCTGATTGCTGCGTTTGTCTTTTTCTCGATTTGAAAACCGCTTTTTGCAACCAACGGGTAAATTTACTTTTTGAAGTAAGTTCTTCTAGTTTTTCTCTATCTTGTGCACTCCTATCGACAATACTGTCATTGGTTTGCCCATAAACGCATGACGTCAATAAGCAAATCATAAACAATAAACGATATGTAGAGGAGCGCAACTGCAATTAGGTATTGGTATCTAGGTCTTTGATATAATCTTCGTGTTCGTAGTAAAAAAGCTCAAACTGTGTCATCTGGTCATAAAAAAAGCTGTAAATATCCTCCCAAGTTTTTGGATTGTTGATAGATACTTGTGATTTTTCTACCCAAACTCGGCTGATGAGTTTGCCGTTTTCTAGATAACAATTTTCTTCAAAAATAGCTTCGGGTAGATAATTTTCTAGCAATATGGTTTGTAATGACTCCATTTTCTGAAAATATATTTTTCGCAATTCGTCATTCTTTGGCTCTATGTCCAACATCACTTTTGCTGTTTTGTTATCGGCATAGAACTTAAACGAAAAATCTTTAATTTTTGTTTTGTGCAATAGCCACTTTCTCGAATAGGTTTGCCCAAATTGTGTCCAAAATTGTTGTTTTATTTGTTTTACTTCTTCTTTAGAGTACATCGAAATTTGATTACTTTTATTCAACCAATAAATATAGGAAAATAAATCTTTATCGGCAGTCATTTACACATTAATAAATATATCGTTACTTTTGTGGTATAAATTATAGGCATGACAAACAATGATGTTTTAAAAAAACTGAGAGTAGCGCTGCGTTTGCGCGATGATGAGATTGTAGATATTTTGGCTTTGGTAGACTTTAGGGTTTCCAAAGGCGAAATCGGAAATTTTTTCCGTAGCGAAGATCATCCAAAATATGTAGAATGTAAAGATCAAATTTTACGTAACTTTTTGAATGGATTGGTGATACACTTGCGCGGGACCAAAGAAAATCCAAAAAATCCGGGCGAGGTTTTACTCCATAGAAAATCTAGTAAATAGTATTTTGACCATAGATAATTTTGATTCATTAATATGTTTAAAGACATTCAAGGTAATTATAAGTTAAAAATAGCGTTTGATTATGACGATACACTTACTCATGAGCTGTTTTATAATTTAGCCAAACGACTGATTGACAAAGGGCACGATGTGTGGATATTGACTGTGCGAACAAGCGACGAACAGTATTTGTCACATTGTGAAAAGATGAATATCACTCCCAAAACTGAACCTCGAAACCTTGATTTATGGGCAGATGCTCGTGCGTTAGGAATAGACAACAAAGTGATTTTTACTGATAGTGAAGACAAGCTTTCTTTTTATCAAAAATACGACTTCGATTTATTGTTTGATGACGATGCAGACTGGCATTGCAATCCGATTTGCGAAAACGGTGGTGTTGCTATCCATATTTAAAACAATTTGTATGGATGATTTGATGTTTCTATGAAGTGAAAAACTGGCTAAAAAATATTTTTGACTTCTATTTAGATGCTAGTGTGCACGTGGCACTAGCCAGTTCTTCATTGGTGCTACTAACTTATTTTTTTTCCCAATCTCCTGTAGATTTTTCCTTACTGTCGATGGTTTTTTTTGGGACAGTTTTTAGTTATAACTTTATCAAATACTTTTCGCTATTTACCCACAAAAGAAAATTGTTTTTTAAAGACAAAGCTGTTCTGGTGTTTTCTAGTTTGTCTTTTATTTTACTGATTATCAGTTTTTTATATCTGAATCTAAAAGCAATGCTCACCACTTTTGTCTTTGGGTTGTTATGTCTTTTGTACGCTATCCCCATTAGTAAAGACCGTCCAAATTTACGCAACGTTTCGGGTATAAAAATTTATATTGTTGCTCTTTGCTGGGCAGGAGTTACTTTGCTTTTGCCATTGTATCAGGTTGGTTTTGAGCCTTCTGCTGATATGTTTCTGAAGTTTTTACAACGTTTTTTATTAGTGCTAATTTTGATATTAATATTCGAGATTAACGACCTCAAGTATGATGATATTCAGCTCAAAACGGTGCCGCAATCTATCGGTATATACAAAACTAAATTATTGATTTATAGTTTGTTAATTCCGTTTTTTTGTTTAGAATTTGGCAAAGAAATGATTTATTCTTTCCAGTGGCAAATCAATCTTTTTTTGGTTGTCTTGATAGCTTTGTTTACCTACTTTGTTACCCCCAACCGAAGCAAATATTATACACTCTTTTGGGTAGAATCTGTACCTATAATTTGGTATTTAATGACGATATTTTTTAGCAACGGCACATAAAAAAACGCTTGCAGAACCATCCACAAGCGTCTAATTTTTCTATTCATTTGATTATTTGCTCAAGTGCATTTCAAACACCAATTCGCTGTTTGGCGGAATCACACCTGGTATGCCTTGGTCTTTATAAGCCAACTCTGCCGGTATAAAAACCAATGCTTTGTCGCCATAGTTAAGACTCTCGATGCCGTTAATAAAGCCTTCAATCAGGCCGTCTTTGCTGCCGTACTCAAACGGTATCGGGCGATAACCATTCTGGTCTCTGCGTTGCGGGTTTACTTTGTTAAATTTTTCTGCAATACTGATAATGCTGGTGTCAAACAATGAACCATCAGTCAAGTATCCGGCATAGTCTACATTCACCGTTTCGCCATTTTTAGGTTTTTCGCCTTCGCCTTGTTCAAAAACAAACACTTTTACACCGTTGATAGCTTTTGCTCTGCCTCTGGCATCTTCTATAAAATCTGCATTTTTACTGATGATTTCTTTTGCCGCGTTATTGTATTTCTCTACTTCTTCTTTGAATATTTTTGCTGCGTCAAAATCGGTGGCTTTTTTTCCTGAACGGATAATTTTTACGGCAACTATTTTATCGTTTACCGCGATAGAATCTACCACATTGAGACCTTCTACCACATGACCAAAAACGGTATGTTTGCCATCCAGCCAAGGCGTAGCTTTGTGAGTGATAAAAAACTGTGAGCCATTAGTAGCAGCACCGCTGTTGGCCATCGACAAAATTCCTTTGTTATCGTGTTTCAAATCATCCGCAAATTCGTCGTGAAAAGTGTAACCTGGGCCACCAGATCCGTTGCCGTCTGGGTCACCACCTTGTATCATAAAATCATTGATAACCCGATGAAAAGTGAGTCCGTCATAAAAAGGTTTTCCTTTAAATTTCTCGTCCACCATTGGGTTGGTTCCTTCAGCCAATGATACAAAATTGGCTACTGTTGCAGGTGTTTTTTCGTATTCTAATTGTAAGAGAATTTCACCTTTTTCGGTTTCGATGTTTGCATACAAACCTTCAGGTAATTCATTTTTTTCTTCTTTTTTACAAGCGGTAAACGCTACTGTTGACAAAAGAAATAATCCAATTATTTTTTTCATATAGATGGTTTTTAAATTTATTTATTAATGATTTTAATTTCAAAAATTAAGTCAGCATTTGCCGGTATAGGTCCAACGGCTCGTTTGCCATAGCCTAATTTTGCTGGGATAAACACGAGTGCCTTGTCTCCATAATTGAGTTCTTCTATACCGATGCCAAAACCTTTGATCATGTTTTGGTTGCCGCCGATAGTGTAGGGCAATGGTTGGTATCCGCCGCCTTGTTTTTTGACTGGGTTGAACGCAAAATTTTCTTCAGCAACTTGCGCAATACTGCTGTCAAACAAGGTGCCGTCTTCTAGATAAGCAGAGTAATCAATCAAAAGTTGAGCGCCGTTTACTGGTTTTTCGCCTGTACCTTTTTCGGTCACAAATATTTTTACGCCTTCTTCTGTTTCATACGCTTGCTGGCGTGCTTGGTCAAATAGATGAGCGTTTTGTTTCGCTTTTTCCTTTTTTTCTTGGTCTATTTTTTCTTGCTCTTTTATGTGCTTGGCAAACACTTTTGAGGCATTAAATTTGTTGGCATCCCGACCGATATATTCAAAAGTAATCGTATTGATTTTGTCATTTTGTTTGATGTTATTCACCACATCTATCCCATCGGTAACATACCCAAAAACGGTGTGCTTGCCATCTAGCCAAGGCGTAGCTTTGTGAGTGATAAAAAATTGCGAGCCGTTGGTTGCTGCCCCTCTGTTGGCCATTGACAGCGTTCCGGCTTTGTCGTGTTTAAGCTCTTCAACAAATTCGTCTGTAAAGGTATATCCTGGCCCGCCAGAGCCATTGCCGTTGGGGTCGCCAGCCTGAATCATAAAATCGTTGATTACCCGATGAAAAGTGAGCCCGTCATAAAATTTTTTCTTTTTGAACTCTTTATCCACAGCTTTGTTGTTTCCTTCAGCCAAACTGATAAAATTAGCAACAGTTACTGGTGTCTGTTCATAAGTAAGTTCTACCACAATCGTCCCTTTATTGGTGTCGATGTTGGCATAGATTCCTTCTTTTTTTTCTTGTGCCGATAGGGATAAACTCAATATAGAAATCCCTAAAAATATTTTTTTATACATGTTTATAATTATTCGTGATTGATTGTTTTTAGAAAAACTTCGCAAATGATTGGTTGATTACTTCCAATGCGGTCTTGGTCGCCAACAAGCCCATATCCCAAGTGTGATGGGAATAAAAAAACTACTCGTTCGTTGGGTCGCATGATTTTTATGCCACGACGCAAACCAGGTATAATCTCTTGTTTGTCAACCACATATATTTTTGGTGAAGTTTCGTCAACGTCATAAATAATTTCGTTATTCAAATACTTTATACTATACTCAACATCAACGACATCACCAGTAATAGGCGTTATGGTGTCTTTGATATTGGCTTGTAAATATTTGTACCAAAAGCCCGACTCTGACTGATAATACTTGTGTAAAGAGTCGTTTTTGATGTATTGCTGAATCGCTTTTAGCTCGTCCGAAACCATATATTGATTGCGTTCGGCAGAGGCTTTAATGTATTCGCCTCCCGATTGAGAAACCGGTGTGCGAACCTCCGCTTTTTTTTGACAAGCGACCAAGCTAATCAACAAACCAAAAATTAAAACAGCATTTTTTTTCATTTTAAAATTTGTTACGGATTATATTTTCAAAATTAGCAATAGTTTGGGTTAATGTTTCTGATGATTTTCCGCCAGCAGCATTGATGTGTCCGCCACCATTAAAATGTTCTCTAGCCAATTGATTTACATCTACATCACCTTGCGAACGGAAAGACATTTTGATGATTCCTTCTTGTTTTTGTTCGATAAAAATCACGGCCAATTCTATCCCTTCAACAGACAATCCGTAGTTGACAATGCCTTCTGTATCACCTTTTTGGTAATGAAATTCGTTCAAATCGTCTTGTGATAAATAAGTATAAGCTACTTTGTTTTTACCAATTATTTGGAGTTGATTGAGTGCTCTGCCTAATAACTGTAACTGATTGTAAGAGCGATTGTTAAATAAATTGATGTGTATTTTTGGGTTATCTGCCCCAAGGTCTATCAAATCGGCAACTACGCGATGTGTGTGCCCCGTGGTTTTTACAAATTTGAATGAGCCAGAGTCGGTCACAATACCTGTATATAAACAGGTGGCGATATCTTTGTCGAGGTGTTTTGTATAATCTGCAGCGACCATAATATCGTACAGCAGCTCGCAAGTAGAGCCATAGCTGACATCAGAGAAGGTCACAGCGGCATAATCGTCAGGCATTTGGTGATGGTCGATCATGATAAAATCGGCCTGAGATTTTTCTAAACAAGGCATAAATTGTTCTCCTGCTCTGTGTAACGCATTAAAATCGAGTGTAAAAACAAGGTCGCTTTTTGCCAACACACTTTTGACATCTTCTGGATAAGTTTCAAAAGCCAAAATTTGTTTTGTGCCAGGCATCCACCCCAAAAATGAAGGATAGTCGTTGGGCGACAATACTTGTGCGTTTTTGCCCATTTTTTTTAATAAATGACAGAGTGCCAAGGTCGAGCCAATTGCGTCTCCGTCTGGGTTTCTGTGCGGAATGATAGCAATGTTTTGGGCTTTATCGATGTGTTGTTGTAACTGTTGTATATTGTTTTTTGAAATCATTTGGCTAAAGTAACCTTTTTTCGGAAAATCTCACTCATAATTAGTCGACCATCTTTGCTAAGGTGGTAAAATCAGTGATTTTTATTTTCTTTTTTTCTAGAGCTATTAAGTTATTTTTTTTGAATTCTGACAACAATCGTATGCAACTTTCGGTAGCTGTTCCTACCATGCTAGCAAGCTCTTCTCGACTGATATTGAGGTTGATAAACTGTTGATCGTCTTCTCCAGCCAATTCGTGCAACTGCAATAGTACGCCAGCCAAGCGTTCTTTGACGGTTTTATTAGAATAACTGATAGATAAAGTATTGGCGTTTTTCAGTTGATGGCAAATATCTTTAGTGACTTCGAGCGAAAAATTAGGGTTGTTTTCAATAAAACTCATGAGCTCTGTTCGAGGTATAAAACACACACGCATTTCTTCCATCGCTACTGCCGATAGGTAGCTACGTTCGTTACTAATCACCGAGCGTTGCCCTAGCACTTCGCCTCGTTTGACTAGTCGCAAAATAGATTCTTTCCCATCCGAATTGAGTTTAACCAATTTACATACGCCATTTTTGATGCAATACACACCTTTCATGCGTTCGCCTTCTTCAAAAATAACTTCGCCTTTTTTGATGATATAAGCCTCTTTACACGACGCTAGATGAATGAGTTCTTGCTTGTTCAAAGCTTTCAAAGAGCTCAATTCTCTAACGATACATTGTTCGCAATTAGACATGTTTTTTGTAGTATTTTGTTACAAACAAATATAATCATTTTTAGCTGATAATTATCATGTTTTAGCCGATTATTCTTAAAGACCTTTGTGTCAGGTAAAGCATTAAAAATTTCTGAAGATGAAAAATTGTTTTCATTGCGGAGAAAAGGTTGAAGACAATCACGTTATACACTTCGAGGATAAAAATTTTTGTTGTCAAGGATGTAAAACGGTGTACGAAATATTTTCGGCCAACGATCTCAAAGGTTATTATGATTTTGAGCAACATCCGGGCGCAGCACCAAAAGATGTGGCGTCAAAATTCAACTTTTTGGATAATCAAGAGATAGTATCCAAATTGTTAGACTTTGAGGAGGGAGAAACTTCTATCGTAAGACTATATATTCCGCACATTCATTGTAGTTCTTGCATATGGATTTTGGAGCACCTCGATCAATTAGACCAAGGTGTGATGTCATCGCAAGTAAATTTTTCTCAAAAGAAGGTAACAGTAAATTTTAATAACCAAAAAACATCACTCAAAGATATTGTCTTTTTGTTGGTAAAAATCGGTTATGAGCCATACATTAGCCTAGATAATTACGAACAAAAACCACAACTTTTTGACCGTAGTTTATTGTATAAAATAGGCGTAGCTTTTTTCGGTTTTGGCAATATCATGCTTTTGTCGCTTCCCGAATATTTTAATGTAAATGATTATTGGATGCAGCAATACCGAGACTTTTTTCGGTATGCTATTTTGTTGATTTCATTGCCAGTATTTTTGTATTCGGCCACGCCTTATTACAAATCGGCATGGAATAGCCTCAAAACTAAGTCGCTCAATATCGATGTGCCGATGGCTTTGGGTATTGTGGTGATGTTTGCCCGTAGCTTGGTCGATATTTTTTTACAAGATGGTCAAGGTTACCTTGATAGCATGTGCGGGTTGGTGTTTTTTATGCTTTCGGGCAAACTGATTCAACAAACGACCTTCAACTTTTTGTCATTTGAGAGAGATTACAAATCATATTTTCCTATTGCAGTAACCAAGTTAATAAAAAACAAAGAGATACCCACTCAGGTTTATGACATCAAAGCCAAAGATCAGATACTTATCCGCAACCAAGAGCTGATACCTGTTGATGCAATTTTGATGTCAGATCATGCTTATATCGATTATAGTTTTGTTACAGGCGAAGCTATCCCGGTAGAAAAAAAATCGGGTGACAAAATATTTGCCGGAGGCAAACAAGTAGGTCAGCCTATACAAATACAAGCCATCAATACAGTTTCGCAAAGTTACCTCACACAACTGTGGAGTAATGATGTTTTTCAGAAAAATGTAAATCAAACCTACCAAACCATTAGTGACAAAGCTAGTCAGATATTCACGCCAGTATTGATGTTGCTTGCCGTTGCAGGTTTTGTGTATTGGAGTTTTCAAAGTTATACCGATGCTTTTAATGTTTTTACGGCTGTGCTCATCGTTGCGTGCCCTTGTGCTATTGCGCTGACTGCGCCATATACATGGGGGAATGTCATCAGGATAATGGGGCGCAAAAAAATGTATCTCAAAAATACCATTGTGATTGAGCAGTTGTCAAAGGCCGATACCTTGGTGTTTGACAAAACAGGAACTATCACGACCAATGATGGAAAAAATGTAATTTATAAAGGTAATCAATTGCTTGATTATCATGTAGATGCAATTAAAAATTTGGTTAGAGGTTCCAATCACCCGCTAAGTAGAAGGTTGTATCTCAATTTGCCCGAATCGCCTATTTATTCGCCCGATTTTTTTGAAGAAATTACCGGTCAGGGAATAGTAGGTCAGGTAGGGGAGAATACCTACAAAATCGGTTCGGCAAAACTTACCCATGCTGATACCACACAAACGCATCAGCAAACCTGTGTACATATTGCTATTAATGATGAATATTTTGGGTTTTACGAAATCGAAAATTATTACCGCGACGGCTTGTCAAAACTCTTTAGTCAACTGACACAAAAAGGATACGAATTGTACGTGGTGTCTGGTGATAATGAGGGAGAACGCCGACAGTTAGAGCGAATATTACCACCAAAAACTACCTTGGTGTTTAACCAAAAACCTGAAGATAAATTGCAGTTTATCAAAAACCTGCAATCACAAGGTAAAAATGTGTTGATGATGGGAGACGGCCTCAATGATGCTGGGGCTTTGGCACAGAGCGACGTAGGTATTTCTCTCGCAGAAGATGTCAATGTGTTTACGCCAGCTAGCGACGCTATTTTGGATGCAGAAAAATTTAGCCAAATCAATTATTTTTTGACTTACGCCAAAAACGCCATGAAAACCATCAAAATGAGTTATTTATTGGCATTGATGTATAATGTTTTTGGTCTGTCTTTTGCCTTATCCAATCAGCTTTCTCCGCTATTTGCCGCAGTGATAATGCCTGTAAGTACGGTGACTATCATAGGGTTTGTCACCTTGATGACACACTATTTTGCACGCAAAAGTGAAAAAAGTTAAGAAAAATCTAAAACCTGATAAATATCATATTTTTTGTAATGGGTCAAAAGTACCTTTGAGTAAAGTTTTTAGGTCATGAGTGTAATTTATATCTTAATCTGTATCAGTGTGTTTGTCGCTGCAATGTTTCTGATACTCTTCATCAAATCAGTCAAAAATGGACAGTTTGACGACGATTATACGCCGTCAGTCAGAATTTTGTACGAAAACAAAGCTCAGAAAAACAAAGAAAAAGAAGAATCAACCAATTATAAACAAAGTAAATCAAATTAATCAAGTATGGAAGTGCAACAATTTTATTATGACAACAAAATTGTAAAGAAATTTCTTTATGCGACTATTGCTTACGGAGCTATCGGTATGGCAGTAGGGTTGTTACTAGCGCTATTATTTATATTTCCCAATCTCACAGACGGCATCCCATGGCTTAGCTTTGGACGTTTGAGACCATTACATACCAATGCTGTTATTTTTGCATTTGTGGGTAACGCGATATTTGCTGGGGTATATTACTCTTTACAGCGCTTGCTTAAGGCGCGTATGTATAGCGACTTTTTGAGTAATCTCAATTTTTGGGGATGGCAAGCTGTTATTATTTCGGCAGTGATTACCTTACCTTTAGGATACACTAGTTCAAAAGAATATGCAGAGCTAGAGTGGCCTATCGATATTGCAATTGCGGTAGTTTGGGTAGCTTTTGGTGCCAATATGATCATGACTATTTTGCGCAGAAGAGAACGTCATTTGTATGTAGCTATTTGGTTTTACATCGCCACATTTGTGACTGTTGCGGTATTGCATATTTTCAATAGCTTGGCGTTGCCAGTGTCTTTCCTGAAATCATATTCGGCCTACGCAGGCGTGCAAGACGCTTTGGTACAATGGTGGTATGGGCACAATGCAGTAGCATTTTTCTTGACTACACCATTTCTAGGTTTGATGTACTACTATTTGCCAAAAGTTGCCAACAGACCTGTGTATTCGTATAGATTGTCAATTATCCACTTTTGGTCACTAATTTTTATTTATATCTGGGCTGGTCCTCATCATTTGTTGTATAGTTCTTTGCCAGATTGGGCACAAAACTTAGGGGTAGTGTTTTCTGTCATGCTTATCGCTCCATCTTGGGGAGGTATGATCAATGGGTTACTTACTTTGAGAGGCGCTTGGGACAAGGTGCGTACAGATCCTATTCTGAAGTTTTTTGTCGTAGCGATTACAGGCTATGGTATGGCTACTTTTGAAGGACCTATGTTGTCTATCAAAAACGTCAATGCAATTGCTCACTTTACCGATTGGATTGTTGCCCACGTGCACGTAGGCGCCTTGGCTTGGAACGGATTTATGACCTTTGGGATTATTTATTGGTTAATTCCTAGAATGTTCAAAACAAAGTTATTTTCGCAAGGATTGGCCAATTTCCACTTCTGGATTGGTACGTTGGGTATCGTATTATATTGTATTCCTTTATATGTAGCAGGTTTTCAACAACACTTTATGTGGAAAGAGTTTAACCCAGACGGTACGTTAAAGTATGGTAACTTCTTAGAAACAGTAACGGCAATCATGCCAATGTATTACATGAGAGCTATTGGAGGTACTTTATACCTGACAGGGATGTTGATATTGGTTTACAATATTTACAAAACCATCAAAGCTGGACAAAAAGTTGAAGACGAGTATGCTGAGGCTCCTGCATTGGCAGTTATTTCTAAAAAACGTGTAAGAGGCGAGGGATGGCATACTTGGTTAGAGAGAAAACCTATCCAATTGACCGTATTGGCGACTATCGCTATTCTCATAGGTGGTATTGTGCAAATTGTACCTACGCTAGTAGTAGAGTCTAATGTGCCAACAATAGATAGTGTAAAACCATACACACCATTAGAATTGGTAGGTAGAGATTTGTATATCAGAGAAGGTTGTGTAGGTTGTCACTC
>JBFHGP010000044.1:0-16845 GCA_041583035.1 Flavobacterium sp. | reverse complement strand
TCAATTTTCTTAGCCTGGTCAGCCACATTATAATCTTCCATTTTATTATTGAGTTTTCGCTCAAAAAATAGTTGTAGTTTAGGCGCAATTTTTTCTTTGAGACCTAGTTTTTGGACAAAGTCTTCGAGTATCTCAATCATGTTATTTCCGCCAGCAATCGCTACGGCTTTGTGCGCACGCACGCCTCTTGCCAAGCTATTGAGCGTAGTAACGGCCCCCAATGAGTGACCAACAATAAGATCAAAACCATTGTATTTATCATCTAGCACTTTCACCGACTCTATAAATTCTATCAAATGTGTTTTATTTTTACTCGCCCTACCATGCCCTGGCGCATCAAAACTAATGATTTTGTAGCCTTGTTTTTTGAGGATATTGGCAATCGCAAATAGTTGGGTTCCACGTCCACACCAACCATGCACCAACAAAGCTGTTTTGTCGCCCTCGCCATATTCGTATACCATAATGTCTTTATTAGCCTTGGGTAACATCATCGGATATTTTACTGACAAATTGTCCATGCCTTTTTCGCGGGATGGCATCGCAAATCGGATGGGTGTCACAAACAGCTTGTAGGCAAACTTTACCGCCCAACTGTCAGACACATAAGACATTGCTTTGGCAGACGATTTTATATATTTAGGTATTTCTACCACCGGACTGTATTTGTTTTTTTCTTGCATAGATAAAAAAAGTCATCCTTTCGAATGACTTTTGAATTTTTATTTTTTCATTTTTCGTTGACGCGCCAACAAGGTGTTTTTCATCAGCATCGCTATGGTCATTGGTCCTACACCGCCTGGCACCGGAGTTATCCACGATGATTTTGGAGCTACTTCGTCAAACTTAACATCGCCTTTGATTACGTACCCTTTTGGGTGACTATCGTCTGGCACTCTAGTGATACCTACATCAACAATCACTGCCCCTTCTTTGATCATGTCGGCTTTTAAAAATTCTGGCACACCCAAAGCAGTGATAATAATATCAGCTTGTTGGGTAATTTCTTCAATATTTTGTGTAGCCGAATGCGTCAAAGTCACGGTTGCATTACCTGGGTAAGCTTTGCGACTCATCAACAAACTCATTGGTTTTCCTACAATATTAGATCGGCCGATAACTACGACGTTTTTACCTTTGGTTTCGATTTTATTGCGTTCTAACAACTGAAGAATACCGTAAGGCGTAGCCGGAATAAAAGATTCTAGCTCAAGCGCCATACGTCCAAAATTTTCTGGGTGAAAACCATCAACATCTTTATCAGGGTCAACAGCATTCAACACTTTTTGTTCGTCTATATGTTTTGGCAACGGCAATTGCACAATAAAACCATCAATTTTTGCGTCATTATTCAATTCGCCAATTTTTGCCAACAAATC
This sequence comes from Flavobacterium sp., assembly GCA_041583035.1. GTDB lineage: Bacteria > Bacteroidota > Bacteroidia > Flavobacteriales > Flavobacteriaceae > Flavobacterium. The sequence continues at coordinate 15,466 of JBFHGP010000044.1, read as the reverse complement.
TTCTTCGGTAGTATCTTCAGGCATCGAAACCAAAGTAGAGTCAAAACCTATGCGTTCGCAAGTTTTCACTTTACTCCCCACATAAGTAAGGCTCGCACCATTGCTACCTACCAAAACAGCCGCTAAGTGTGGTACTTTTTCGCCACTAGCTTTAATTTTTGCTACTTCGGCAGCAATTTCATTTTTGATTTCTTCCGAAACTTTTTTTCCGTCTAATAGTTGCATTGTCGGTTGATTTATTACTTAAGAAAAATGCTTATTTGAGTCCCATTCCTTTCATCTGCCCCATCATTCGCATCATGTTTTTCCCTTTACTACCTTGCATCATTTTCATCATTTTGCTCATTTGGTCAAACTGTTTCAACAACTGATTTACTTGCTGAATAGAAGTTCCCGAACCTTTGGCTATACGTTGTTTGCGTTGTGCATTGAGTACTGCAGGCTTGGTACGTTCTTCGGGTGTCATCGAATGAATCATTGCTTCGATATGTTTGAAAGCATCATCTTCGATTTCGACATCTTTGAGTGCCTTACCTACTCCCGGAATCATCCCAACGAGGTCTTTCATCGACCCCATTTTTTTGATTTGTTGAATTTGATTCAGGAAATCATCAAAACCAAATTGATTTTTGGCAATTTTCTTCTGGATTTTTCTTGCCTCTTCTTCGTCATACTGCTCTTGCGCACGCTCTACCAAAGAGACTACATCTCCCATCCCCAAAATACGGTCAGCCATACGATCGGGGTGAAAAACGTCAATAGCATCCATTTTTTCGCCAGTACCGATAAACTTGATTGGCTTATTCACTACCGATTTGATAGAAATAGCAGCCCCACCGCGAGTATCACCGTCCAACTTGGTCAATACGACACCGTCAAAATCTAATCGATCATTAAAAGCTTTGGCAGTATTTACAGCATCTTGTCCTGTCATGGCATCTACCACAAACAAAGTTTCTTGTGGTTGGATAGCAGCATGCACATTAGCAATCTCGTTCATCATTTGCTCATCGATAGCCAAACGACCGGCGGTATCGATAATTACGGCATTAAAACCGTTACTTTTGGCGTATTGTACAGCGTTTTGAGCAATTTCGACAGCGTTTTTGTTTTCGCGTTCTGCATAAACTTCAACACCTACTTGCTCTCCAACTACATGCAACTGATCGATTGCTGCTGGGCGGTAAATATCCGCCGCAACTAGCAATACTTTTTTTGTTTTTTTTGTTTTTAAGAAGTTGGCCAACTTTCCAGAGAAAGTCGTTTTACCAGATCCTTGCAAACCAGACATCAAAATAACGGTAGGCGTACCAGAGAGGTTCATCCCTACGGCATCACCACCCATCAACTGAGTCAGCTCATCTTTCATGATTTTGGTCATCAACTGACCAGGTTGCAAGGAGGTAAGCACCTCTTGCCCCAAAGCTTTTTCTTTTACCTGATTGGTAAAATTTTTGGCGATTTTATAGTTAACATCGGCATCGAGCAAGGCTCTTCTTATCTCTTTGAGCGTTTCTGCTACGTTTACCTCGGTTATCTTTCCGTGCCCTTTAAGGACATGAAAAGCTTTGTCTAACTTATCACTTAAATTATCAAACATACTTCATTAGCTTTGTTAAACCACAAAATTACAACAATGTAGGCGATTATTCAAACCTTATTTATTTCTTTTGCGTTCGTGTTCTTTCAACAAGATTTTTCTCAATCGAATAGATTTTGGTGTAACCTCAACATATTCGTCTTTCTGAATATACTCTAAAGCCTCTTCGAGCGAAAACTTAATCGCTGGAGTAATTTTTGCTTTATCATCAGCACCAGACGAACGTACGTTGGTTAATTTTTTAGTTTTGGTTACGTTGACTGTCATATCATCAGATCGAGAATTTTCGCCGATTACCTGACCTTCATAAACCTCTTCATTCGGGTCGATAAAGAATTTTCCTCTTTCTTGTAATTTATCGATAGAATATGGGATTGCTTTACCGTTTTCCATCGAAATCAACGAGCCGCTTATGCGTCCGCCAATCTCTCCTTTGTAAGGTTGGTATTCGATAAATCGGTGTGTCATAATTGCTTCACCAGCCGTAGCGGTAAGCAACTGATTACGCAAACCTATGATACCGCGCGATGGTATATTGAAAACAATAATCATGCGTTCGCCTCTTGGTTCCATCGAGAGCATTTCTCCTTTACGCAAGGTCACAAATTCTACCGCTTTACCAGATAAGTTTTCTGGAATATCGATAGTCAACTCTTCAACTGGCTCACATTTTACGCCGTCGATCTCTTTTATAATTACCTGAGGCTGACCGATTTGTAACTCATACCCTTCACGTCTCATGGTTTCTATCAATACAGACAAGTGCAAAACACCACGTCCGAAAACCATGAATTTATCTGCCGATCCGGTTTCGTTTACACGCAAAGCGAGGTTTTTCTCCAACTCTTTTTCCAATCTTTCTTTGATGTGACGAGAGGTTACAAATTTACCTTCTTTACCAAAAAACGGAGAATCGTTGATGGTAAACAACATACTCATTGTTGGCTCGTCTATCTTGATCGTTTCGAGGCTTTCTGGATTTTCGAAATCTGCGATACAATCGCCAATCTCAAAACCTTCGATACCAGTTACGGCACAAATATCTCCTGCTTGTACTTCGGTTACTTTTTTCTTGCCTAATCCTTCAAAAACATATAAATCTTTGATTTTGGCTTTTACGGTATCCCCTTCTCTTTTTATCAACGAGATATTCATCCCTTCTTTGAGCGTACCTCTGTGCAATCTTCCGATAGCGATACGGCCTGTGTAAGTTGAGAAATCTAATGAAGTGATTAGCATTTGTGGCGTACCCTCGAGCTGTTTTGCTGCTGGGATATGCTCCAAAACCATCTCTAATAACGGCTCCATTGAGTCGGTTGGTTTTGTCCAATCTGTTGACATCCAGTTGTTTTTGGCAGAACCATAAACTACAGGAAAATCTAATTGCCATTCTTCTGCACCAAGTTCGAACATCAGGTCAAAAACCTTGTCATGCACCTCGTCTGGCGTACAATTTTCTTTGTCAACTTTATTGATAACTAAGCAAGGCTTGAGCCCAAGCTCAATCGCTTTTTGCAACACAAAACGCGTTTGTGGCATTGGCCCTTCAAAAGCATCAACAATCAACAATACACCGTCGGCCATGTTCAAAACACGTTCTACTTCTCCACCAAAATCGGCGTGACCAGGGGTATCTATGATCTTAATTTTTGTATCTTTATATTCTACCGATACGTTTTTAGACACGATGGTAATCCCACGTTCTCTTTCGATATCATTATTGTCCAAAATAAGATCTCCTTTGTTTTCATTATCGCGAAAAAGCTGACAATGATACATAATTTTGTCTACCATAGTAGTCTTACCATGGTCAACGTGCGCAATGATGGCAATGTTTCTGATTGTACTCATATACTGTTGGTTATTTTTTAACACAAAAAGCCCTCATGAAAAGTATGAGAGCTTTTTTGTCTAATTATAATTTCGGAGGTCTTATTATAAAGACGCAACGTGTTTTGCTAATTTAGATTTCAAGTTGGCTGCTTTATTCTTGTGAATAATGTTTTTCTTTGCCAATTTATCAATCATAGACGATACAGAAACTAATCTTTCTTCAGCTTCTTTTTTATCTTCAGTACCTCTCAATGCTTTGATAGCATTACGGGTTGTTTTGTGTTGGTACTTGTTCAGAACTCTTTTTTTCTCGCTGCTTCTGATTCTTTTCTTTGCTGACTGGTGATTTGCCATTTTTAATACTTTTTTTTAATTGTAATAATTATTATAAAACTATTAGTTAAAAAAGAAAAACCTCCCACAATTGCCTTGCAATCACTTTGGTTTTAACCAATAAAATAACGAACCGAGACACAGGCACATTATTCTATAAAACTTATTTACAACTAATCGTAGTCCGTAGGGGACTAGCCTAATGTTAAAATTTACAATAAAGTAGTAACATTGACTACTTTTAAATCTTTTTTTAACTACATTTGTGGTCAATACTAATAAACAGTACCCTAGTTTTTCGGGAAAATATCGGGAAAATTAGTTTACCACAATTATCATTAAAAAACAATGTACTTTAAAATTGATTCGGGAAATAGTCGGGAAAAAAGACTAACATCCTTTGCAATTCGGGTGCAAATATAAATCTTTTTTTTATGGCCGCAATAAAATTTATGATTAAAATCAAAAAAAGCGCAAAAAAGAACATTAAAGGTAAATTCCTATCTATCTACATAAGAATGTACCATAGCAAACTTTTTGACTTTGAAAAACCTATAAACATTTTTATAGAACCCCAGTATTGGGACGACAAGAACCAAAGAGTAAAACGGAGTATATATGTTGAAAACAACGAAGGGATTAACGATACACTCGATAGACTCAGATCTCACATGTTTTCAGAATTTAATATTGCCATGATTTCAGAAGTTGACTTTGACAGAAAATGGTTTGAAAAATCGGTAGCATCTTTTTTTGGACGGCCAGAAAAACAAACAAACGATTTTCATAAAGTGTTCTTTACCGATTGGTGTTCGTTCTGGCTTGATACATACGCTGACAAACATAAAGTATCGTCAGATAAGTATATGAGTGAGAAGCTGAAAAGTGAGTACGCTAACTTTGTGAAGATTTTTAAAGGCTATCAAGGCAAATCAAAAATTAAATTTACCGAATTATTAGAAGAACAGCTCGATGATTTTTCTAAATACATGACAAACACAATGCTATACTCTTATGAAACCACAAAAAGAAATCTCAGAAGACTTACTTTTTTTATGGAGCAAGCCGTAATCCACGGGATGAAAGTGCCTAATGACTACAAAAAGAAAATATTTGTCAATAAAGAAAAGAAGAAAAATTACATAGAACCATATTTTAATGAACATGAAATAGACTTATTATTCAACCTGGACTTATCAAAACACGATTCACTTGATGACGTGAGGGACAACCTTATTATTTCAGTATGGACCGGGCTTAGAATATCCGATTTCAACAGGTTAGACATCGATAATATAAAGAAAGACTTTATACAGATAGAATCCACACAGAAAACAGGCGTGCCAGTCGTCATACCTATACATCCACAGGTCAAGCGAATCTTAAACAAAAGGAAAGGCGATTTGCCCCGTAAAACTTCGGAACAGAAATACAACGAAAACATCAAAGAAGTAGCTAAGATGGCAGGTATATCAAATATAACTTATGGAGGTAAAACAATTGTGATCACAGAAGGCGGCAAAAAAATAAGACGAAAAGTATCTGATTTTTATCCCAAGCACGAACTTGTTACTTCACATATAGGACGCAGGAGTTTTGCCACAAACCTATTCGGAAAAGTGCCAAACCGAGTAATAATGGATATTGGAGGGTGGAAATCAGAGGATATGATGCTGAAATACATCAAGAAAACAAAGCAAGACAGCGCAGTAGTTGTCAAGAAAATTTGGGAAACAGAAAAAAGGAACATTATTTAATTTTTTTTTAATTTAGCAAAAAAACAATTCAAATGTCCGAAATTATAGAATCACATGCAGATAGATTAAGTATGTTAGCTAACAAGATAGGCACTACCGTGACTGCTTTGTCAAAAGATATTGGCTACAAGAATAGCAATACTTTTTCAAGAATAATCACCGGCAAGACTAACTTAACAAACAAACATATATCAAAGATTATCGAAAGATACCCTTATGTAAATCACAACTTTTTAAAAAATGGAGAGTTGCCAATAATACTTAGTCCCGAAGAACAATTGGTACAAACAACATTACTCTCAGTTAAAAAAGAAAAACAAGACCTGATGCTGTTAAATATCATGACAAAGTTAGAATTAATACACAAGGAGATTAAAGAAATTAAAAACAAAATCGATGGCTGAGTTTTGCAAAAAATGTAGCGAGGAAATCAATTTGCCTTACGAACACACCCCTTACGAAGAGATATGCGAGGGGTGTGGCAAAACATTCACAGACAGGATCTTTATTAGAAAATGGATATGCAACCTTTTTAAAAAACTATGACTATAGTACTCCCCATTTCCTGGACCACTTTTAAGCGGATTTAAGTTGAAATGGTTTTTCAAATATAAATAAATTTATTGGTTTTTGATTATTAATTCCCTGATGTTTTCTTTTGTTATATCCTTCAATAAAATCCTTTATTCCAAGATAAAGATCTAATCCGGTCTTAGCAGGATTTAGATAGATGTAATCGTACTTGATAGTTCTAAAGAATCTCTCCACAAAAATATTGTCAGTGGCTCTGCCTTTACCATCCATACTGATTTTAACATTGTGTTTGTTCAAACATTCAATCCATTTCTTTGATGTGTACTGACTGCCCTGGTCTGAGTTGATGATTTCAGGTTTACCGTGCTTTTTAATGAGTTCATTTATTAGTTCAGTCTGGGTTTCTTTTTCCAAACTGTTGGATAGCTGCCAGCCGACAATAAAACGACTGTAAACATCGATTACCACTGTCAAATACATAAATCCTTTCTTCATCGGAACATAGCTTATGTCAATCTGCCAAACCTGATTGGCACGAGTGAAATTTAAATTTCTCAATAAATAAGGGCGAATGTATTCCGCTCTACCTAATTTGCTAAGGTTTCGTTTTGGATAAATCACCTCAATGCTCATCTTCTTCATCAACCGGCAAATGCGTTTTACGTTGACATTAAAGCCTTGTTCTTCCAATTCATTTTTGATTCGAAGAGCACCAAAACTTGGATATTTTAAGTTGATTTTATCAATTGCTTTCATGATTCCCAGATTTAAATCCGTTTCTTCATTAGGCTTGTAATAGAGGCTGCTCCGGCTGATGCTTAGTAAATTACACTGTTCCCGGATGCTTAAATGGCTCTTTTTACTCACACTTTGAATGCGTTCTTTTACGGTTTGATTTTCAGAAAGCTTTTTTTTAAAAAGTCATTTTCCATCTCAAGCTGTCCGATTTTCTGATAAAGCTTATCAATCTGATGTTCCGCTTCTTCTTTTTTGTTTTCTGAAGCAAAAGCACTTTCAGCATTGTCAAGAAACTCCCGCTTCCACATACTAATCTGGTTGGGGTGTAAATCAAAACGCTTGGCGAGTTCCGAAAGGGTTTCTCTTTCCTTTAAAGCTTCAATAGCAACTTTTGCCTTGAATGCACTGGTGAATTTTCTTCTTGTCTTTTTCATATTTTACGAGTTAAAATTAATCTTTTTTTCAACTTAACTCGTGGTCTGAATTTTGGGGTATATTATAAATAATCAGAGGTAGAAACAAATACACGGTGTCAAACAACAACGGAGTATTAGAGGTGGTTAATGAAAAAGGTAACACCCCAAGTAAAAGCACAGAGAGGGCGGTTTTACGAGAATACGCAGATAAATATGATTTTACGCAAGGGGAAGAGTATAAACCAGAAGAAGGTGAGGAAATATACAATACAGACGAAGAAACCGCTAACCATTCTAACAATCCATCTCAACTTGCCGAGATAGCATTAAGGACGAAAACAGAGTCTTTTATTGAAGAAAACTCAAACACCGATGCCATACAGATTATTGAGTACGTGAATGGCAATGTAAAGAGGGGTAAGATCGGCACAAAAGGACAGGATGGTAGTTTTATTGGAATGTCAGACGTAAATAACATATCATATTCCATAGCTAAAACATATCTAAGAAGTGACGGCAGAGGGCTAGACGTGTTAGCGAAAGAGCTTACAAAAATGATGGGGAAAGTTGTTACCGAGCAAGATATAATTAATACTATGCTTAAGTACCCTAACGGGGTAAACGATGTAAAAAAAGATGTGAGGGATATGTACTCTAGCCCAGCAAAAAACAGATTCACAGAACTAACAGGATTCCCTGCAAACGACTATTATTTAGAAAAAGCAGTTGAACAAGCAATAATTAAAGAGGACTTGAGGTTAGAAATGGAAAACAATTATTTACTAACTTTGACAGATGACCAATTATTAGAATTAGACAATAACATACAAGAATATGAAAAAGCAATTAACCAAGGGGCAGAGAGCATCACTACGCCTAAACATATTGAGGGCCGCCAAGAAACATCCAGAGTTCAAGAAGATGCTACACAAGAAAATGGAGGAAGCCAAGAACCAAACCAAGAAATAGACGAAGATTACCTGCCGTTCAGTATCAATGGCTCTTTTACTGAAATAACAAAAAAGCAATTCAAGAAACTTATTAGTAAGTTATCTAAGGCATTCCCTAGTATCAAAGGCAAAATCATACTAGGCGAAAGCGAAATGGCTAATAGGCTAAAAGAATTATCTAATAAATCTGGAGGCATTCAGTTTCTAAAAACAGAACAGGGCGAGGTGTATGGTTTTGTTGACCCTGAAAACGGCAATATCTATTTAGATGACAACAAGATGAACGCCAACACGCCATTCCACGAAATAGCGGGGCATACATTTTTAAACATCTTAAAAGAAAGCAACCGCCCTGTTTATGACGAGATAATCAAAAAGTTGTCGCAACAATCGGAAATGATGAACGAGGTTCGCAATGACCCCGCTTATGCTCACTTGAAAACTGACGAGCAAATCGCTGATGAGTTATTCGCAAGACTTATAGGTAACAAAGGCGAAGCTATGTTTAATTCAATGGCCGACAAGTCTTTAGTTGAAAAAATAAAAGACGTTATAAATAGACTATGGGAAGATTTAAAACAAACTATTGGAGTTGGCAACGATTTCAGCAACATTAGAGACTGGAGTGTTGAAGATTTCAAGAATGCTACTTTAGGTGAAATACTAAATAACGTAACCCAAGATGCCTTATCAGGAAAAAGAGTTACGCCTAATGTCGATAACGCAAAAAAAACTGTACAAGACCAACAAACAGAGTTAGGCGTACAATACAGCATGCTTAACGATAGTGATTTCAATGCGGACGGCACGATAAAAGATAGCGTACTGAGCGAAATAGCCGAAGAACGTGCTAAGATAGAACGGGAAACACGAGCCAACGGAACGTGGATGAAAGCACCGAACGGAAAAGATACAAACTTAAACGAAGACCAATGGGTGACGGTGCGAACCAAAAGATTTAAGGACTGGTTTGGAGATTGGCAAAATGACCCTCAAAATGCCTCTAAAGTAGTTGATGAGAATGGTGAGCCTATGGTGGTTTACCACGGTACAAATGCAGAATTTAATGAATTTGAAGTTAGGGTTGGTATACGGGGCAATCAATATACAGGAGCAAGAGAAGTGAAGAGTGAAGTATTCTTCTTTACGTCTGATAAGCAGTTTGCTCAGAAAGCATCCTATGCAAGAAAAGAAAATTTTGGAGGCAAGTCAAATGTTAAAGAGGTGTTTTTAAACATTAGGAGACCCTTAGATTTCTCAGAGTATACAGCGGAAACAGAAGAAGTTTTTAAAGAGTTCGTTGGAGAATACCCCCACCAATATTTTGGATATATTGAAAATTTAGACCAGTGGTGGACGCTATTTGACAACGATTCAGACGACATCACAAACAAAGTAAAGGAGAAGGGGTATGAAGGTGTTATCTTAGCTGAGACAACTAAAGAACTAAAAATAGACGTAGGACATACCGAAACTGTAGTAGACACTGCATCTTTCGGTGTGTTTAGTCCCAACCAAATCAAGTCCGCAACAGACAATGTAGGTACGTACAGTAATGAAAGTAATGATATACGCTATCAAATCATTCCATTCAAGACAAACAATCAAAACAAACACCTATACAACAAGGCGTTAGATATGTTTCACGATGGTAAGTCCTTAGAGGATATTTGGCAGGAAACAGGCTTTTTCCTCCGCCAGAACACCAACAATAATCAATGGGAGTGGGCATACCGCATCGACCAAAATAAAATGGAAGTTAATTTACCTACTCTTAAAAGTGGGGATAAATTAAAACTTTCAGATGTTATCAATTATCCAGAATTTTTTACTACCTTTCCCAACTCAAAGGATATTAACGTGCGTGTGATAAACAACCCTCGCAGGAAATCTGTAATGGAAATGTCCAAAGACGGTAGGCAATTAACCATTAACCTAGCATATTACAAAGGAAATGAAACAACAGAGCAAAAAACAAGACAAACAATTGCACACGAACTCCAACACATGGTTCAGTCGATGGCTGAAAAGGGAGGAGGCACGTCGCTCGGGGAAGCTCGAAGAGTGGCGGAAAGAAAGAGAAGGAGAACTCCGTATAAAGGCGGAAGATTTGTTTTAGATTACAGACTTACAGACGCACAAGTCCAGGAAATAGCAAGAAAAACAGACGAGAGTGAACAAGCATTGTCTTATCTTAATGGGGATGAGAGTGTTCCAAGTTATATTAAAGAGTTAGTAAACCAAGAAGTAGATCGGATTTATGACTCTCACATAGGAGAAAGAGAAGCACGACTTGCCGAAACCGACTTCACAAAATCGCCTTATAAGTCTTACAATGAGGATGCTAAAGAATTAAATATTGCCCCGTTAGATTTCGAATCCCAAACGACACATCTAAGAAACTCAGACAGTTTCATTAACGACAATTCAGTACCTCAGTTTTCAATTATAAGTAATGCCAAAGCAAAAGTAACTCAGGCAATAACTACAAAAAAACCTTTCTTGCCCGGATCTATTCCTAAATAATACATATCTATATTGTTAACGTAACGCACTTAGCCATCTTGTTTTTTATAATCACCAAAGCTAAATTTACCAACTACTCTGTAAATAACGTCATGCGACCAAGATTCCTTAGACTGTAACATAATAAAATCAGCCCCCAGCGTATGTCCTTGGGATTATAAGAACCCAAACTATGTTCGCCACCTACCTTAACGTAGGGACTAAATACGTTACGATTTTGTGCGTGAAAGAGAATCGAACTCTTAAAGTATAAAAACCCAACCGTTCACGCTGCCAAACTACGCCTTGCCCACAAATACCATATTGCTTTAAAACAAACAAGGACGTAACCACGAATAAAAAACTAATCTAAAAATTTATTTACCCTGCGCTCCAAAGAATCTAAATAAATACACATCCCACCATATTGAGCCTGCATATCTACCCTCTCATCTTCCTCCAACTCAGAATACATCGGGTTGTCTAAAATAAATGCGCCTAACTTAGCTACCCTGTCTCTCAACTCCTCCAACTCAGATAACATCCTCCATTGATGTGCCAATAACTTTTTTTCCATATCTACAAAATTAAAATTAATAACTACTAAACTCCAGAGGCCGGGAACAGCCCCATCGCCCCTAAGCCTAAAACTAATCGGTCATATAACTCACCAGAAGTCTCCCGAACCCCAGTAACGTCGTCTAAGCGACCAAAATCACAATAATAACAGTAATGCTCTATCTCGCAAAAACCGTCAACAGGAGCGAAATAAGTGCGCAAATAACGCAATATACTGTTCGATAAAACAGAATTATCATACAGCCCTACATCAGAACCTAAAGCATTGCCCATATTCATAGAATACTCAACATCAATATCGTACTGCTCTCGCAAACTATCTATCATTAACTCAAATTCTGTCTTGCCTATAAGTCCTAACATGGTAACTATCTGTTTTGTCTCATCAAAGATATAACTTTTTAAACTACTTTCAAACTACTTTTTTTATTATGTGTGAGGGAATTGAGGATGATATATAGGCGGGCGGGTTCGGGCTTGCAAAACGAAAATCGGTTTCAAAATGGTATAGGGGTCGATTTTTCAAGGTCTTTGCTGAGGTTTTTGGCTTTTTGTTGTGTAGCTCCATTGTGTGCCGTGTGTTGTGCAGCTAATTTAAAAACGGCTTTTTGTTGCAGTTCATTTTGCTTGCTAGTCCATTAAGGAATTGAAACTTTTTATTTAAGTGGTTCAATATAAACAAGTTAGTTAAATTGTACGCTTTGTTTTCCCGAATAGTTCCCGGTTTTAGTTAGGTATTTGTTTTTGTGTTTGTTTGAAGTATTCGTAAAATAAACGGCTTTAAATTATTTGATTAGCAATACTGTTCCGAGCCGATACAAAAATAATTCAAACTAATTGCCCAAAGTTTGAGTATTTAACAATTAACCGTATTATTTACCGAAATGAACGATTTTTAAACGACTTTATTTTTTTGTCTGTGTAGGCTTGAACAGCTTACAAACCCTTGATATACAATACCTTAATTGATTATAATGTATTTTAGTTGTAATTTATTTTTTTTTTGTTTTGGTTTTATTTTGTTTGTTGTCTTATTGTTATGTTGTGTTTTATGGTGTTGTATTGGTGTTGTTTCTCTAATATAACGGGGCAAATTAGGCTTTTTTGTAGTGTTTATGGGGTTTTATTGCGGTTTATAGTCCTTTGTGTTGTGTGTTTTGCTTTGATCCTTTGTGAAGGCTTGTTTGTTGTTTTACTTCTTATATATTATATGTTTTGTTTTTATGGAGGTTCCGGGCTATATATCAACGGGGCAAAATGGTTTTATTTGCAATACTGTTAAACCTGCACAAACATTTGTTTGCTAACTACAATTAAACTACATTTGACAAATGAAAGACGAACGACAAATAAAAAAAGATACGCAGGCCCTTGAAGACTTGGCCACCAGTTTACGGGCTGAGAGAATAGCCAAGGATATTACAGCGGCCGACCTTGCAAGGATCGTATTTAACAACGGTAACCACGGCCACAGGATCACTAATTTTGAACACGGTAAAAGGGGCTGGACCGTTAAGACTTTAATACAAGTTTTGAACGCCTTAAATTTACGTATTTTAATTGTGAGCAAAGAAAAATGACAAAAAATTAGGTTTGTATATAATTGATTTACAGTTGATTAGAAACTTTAACAATTTTATTTTTAAAAAATACTTGACAATTAAAAAAGTAATTGTACATTTGTAAAAGAATTAACAACCAAACGGAAGGGGCAACCGATAAAAACGGCCGACAATTACAATGAACAATCCAGCTATTTTTTTAACAGATTACGCAAGTTACAACAACGGCACGCAATTCCAATTCGGTCACTGGGTAAACCTTACAGACTTTAGCGACGCTAGCGAGTTAATGGAGTACATTAAAGATCATTTTAACGAGGCCGACCAGGTAAGCCCGCTAGACTCACCCCGTGAGGAAATAATGATCACAGACTTTGAAGGCTTCCCGGAGTCTTTATACGGTGAAGCAATGAGCGAGCAAGATTTTGAAAAAATTTACAAGCTTATTGACTTCATGCAAGCCGAAGGCCTTGACAACCTAGACAACGAAGGCGACAATCTTTTAGGCCTTTGGAATGAATACGCCAGCGAAACCGCTCCGGATGATCAAATTTTTTATTTCGACGACGAATTTTTCAATACTTTTTTGAGCCACGACCCGGCCGAAGCTTTTAGGCTTGGTTGTTTTAGCGATATTAATTGGAGCGATGAATACATTAAATTTAACGGATATGGAAACCTTGAGAGCTTGAGCGATCCGAGTCAATATATAGATGAAACGGCATTAATAAATTGGATCTTAGAGGCCAAAATATAACGAGGCAAACCAAAACCTAAGCACGTTTAAAAACTGCTTTTTTTAATAACCTTAAATTTAAAACAATGGACACCACAACGCCAATATATAACGGTTACAGCGTTAGGCAGATTTTAGCCAATTTGCCCGACGGCATGACCAGGAACGAAAAGCGAAGATATATTTATAATTGTATCGAAGTTTACCGCAACGAAATTGCAGATACAAATTTAGGTTACAACGATAAAATAAGATACAGCAATTTTTTATTAATTAAGAGCATCACAGAAACCAATTAAAATTAAAATTCAAAATCATGATCCTAAGCACAGAATTTATACACAACAACGAAACGGTCGTAAAAATACGATATAACAGTAAATTTAGATTTTACGAGGCGTTAACAGCCGCAGTAAACCCGAAGACCGGAACCAGAATACAAAAATACGGCAACGATTGGAACTGCACAGGCCAGAGCCTTGCAGAAGTCAAAACCAAAATTTTACAGATTTTGGATTGATAACCACGAGCCGACCGAGGCAAAAACAAATAATAATTTAAAAATTTAAGACAATGGAAACAATTCACAACCCTAACAACCTAGAGAATATAGACACGTTTTTTGCACAAGGATTTTATCCAAACGGGGACGAGTATTTTGAAAGCGGATTTTCGACAGCTAAAGAAGCGAAGAACGAAGCGAAGAAAAAAGTTAACGAGTTTGAAATATGGTGCAGGTTTAACGACGGAGCAGAAAAATTAATTAATTCGATAACGGTTTAAAAATAATTTTTTACAGTTTTAAACCAACAACCACGAGCCGACCGAGGCAAGGTAAAAAAATAATTTAGAAACTATGACAACGAAGCAAATAGAGATTGAAATTCTGAAAATTCAGACCGAGCTACAAATCAAAGACAAAAAAATAGCTGATTTAATAGGTATAACAGTAAACTCGCTCAGGAACTGCAAAAACCCGAGTAATTCTAGAAATTTATTTACTGCTAATCACCTGGAAGAATTAAAAAAGAACCTTAGAAAAGAGGTTTTAAAACTAACTAAATAACGAGCCGACCGAGGCGAACAAAACAAAGCAAACAAACGTATTACAGCTATGAAGCCTTGCCGATATACACTTAAACTTTTAATTTAGAAACAAAATGAGTAAAGAAAGTGAAACTTCAATTAAGCAACAACTACTGTATGTAAAACACCTAATATTTAAAAAAAGACAACCATGAACATCCCAAGATTTTTATACGCACCAAGAATAAACACATTAGGAGAGGACAAGATAATTTTAGAAACCCGTAAATTTATCTTTTGGCTAGTTAAAGAGTTTGAAAGTAACTTACACTTAAATGAGTGGCACGAGGCAAACGAGGCAAATTTAAAAGAAGAATACACAACAATAACTATACATCGGAAATACCCAATATGCTTACTTTGCCTTGGCGCAAAAACGGACATAGACACAGAGCAAATCGTAAAAATTGGCAATCGGGCTGTTGATTGGTATGTACAGTTTTATCTAGACGAAAAAAAATCAAGCCGCTGAACTTAACTGCGCTGGTAAATAGTAGTAAATTTTACCCTATTTTTTCGGGAAATAATCGGGAACACTGCTTGCAAAACACATAAACAACATTCTTGTAAACAACTGACTATCACTTAATCATAATAAAAAAAGCACTCAAATAATGAGTGCTTTTGTAGTCCGTAGGGGAATCGAACCCCTGTTACCAGGATGAAAACCTGGCGTCCTAACCCCTAGACGAACGGACCATTGTTTTTTTTGAGGTAAAACTAACCTTTTTGTAGTCCGTAGGGGAATCGAACCCCTGTTACCAGGATGAAAACCTGGCGTCCTAACCCCTAGACGAACGGACCATTGTTTTTTTTTGAGGTAAAACTAACCTTTTT
>JBFHGP010000043.1:0-16906 GCA_041583035.1 Flavobacterium sp. | reverse complement strand
GTAGAAAAAATGTCAACAAAAAAAAACGGATGATATAGTGAATACGCATATTGAAGTGTTTTTGAAGTTTCAAAATTACTTATTTTTTGCGGATTATTGTGGTTTATAACTTTGTTAATGTTATGCACAAAGTGTCATTCGAAATATCAATTGAACAAAATATTGTACATTTGACAATAAAACTATCAGCTAAAATTATATGAATATAGTTCAGAAAGCAGAGCAACATGTTTTTGAAATTTTTAAAAACCGTGTTTCTGATGCGCATATTTATCACAACTTTTTGCACACTTCTAGGGTGTTTTTGGCCAGCAAACTATTGGCCGACAATATGGGAGTATCAGCTAGCGAAAAAGAGATTTTGCAACTTGCAGCTTGGTTTCACGATACTGGTTTTAGTGTTTGTGATGAGCAAAACGAGAGCAAAGGAGCAGCTATTGCCAGAGATTTTTTAACGAAAGAAAATTATCCTGAAGACAAAATCACCGAAGTAGAGCGCCTGATTATGGCGACTTGCATATCTCACTTACCTACCGATTTGTTGGAAGAAATCATCAAAGATGCTGATACTTCACACTTTGCAGATGATAATTATAGTGGAATTGCAGAGTTGTTGCGTGATGAATGGGAAAAAACGCAAAACCAAACCATGTCTGACCTAGATTGGTTACTAGGTAATCGTGATTTATTACTCAACAAACATCGTTTTTATACCGTTTATGCGAAAGAAAATTGGCAAAAAAGTAAAGAAGAAAATATTGTTGGTATCCAGAAAAAAATCAAAAAACTATCTTTACCCGAAGAAGAATCTGCCAAAAAGAAAGAAAAAACAACTAAAACTGACAAATATAGTCGCGCGATTGACACCATGTTTAGGGTAACGCTCAACAACCATACTCGTTTGAGCACCATTGCGGATAGCAAAGCAAACATCTTGTTGTCTGTTAATGCAATCATTATTTCGATTATTCTAGGAACTTTGTTGCCAAAACTAGACGCAGACAAAAATCAGCATTTGATCATACCTACTTTTGTATTACTAATGTCTAGTGTCGTAACCATTATTTCGGCTATTATTTCGACTCGTCCAAAAGTAACCAGCGGCACCTTTACGAGAGAAGAAGTGCAGCAAAAAAAAGTAAATATTTTGTTTTTTGGTAATTTTTACAAAATGCCACTTTCTGAATATGAATGGGCTATGAACGAACTTATGAATGATCGTGATGGCTTGTACAACACACTTACTAAAGACTTGTACTACTTGGGCTTGGTACTCAATCGCAAATACCGTTTACTACGCATTACTTATGGTATTTTTATGGCCGGCGTACTGGTTTCGGTATTTGCATTTGTTTGGGCTTTTGTAAACGTGCATCCATAAAAAAATAACCTATTGAACGTTCAATAGGTTATTTTTTACTATCACTTTTTTATTGATAAACAAAACCTACACGTAGCGCTTTTAGCCCGACAACACCTTGTAAATCTTCTACATCAAAATGCTCTACTTCTTTGTCTAACAAGTTTTTGTGCTGTAACAACCGGACATAATCAAGGTATTCTCTTTGTTCAGACTCTTGTGAATACACAATAGTCAGTTTGCCTTTTTGGGTAATGCGTTCGTTAGAATTTTTGATATGTGCCTTGTCTATGCGTTTTTTTGCTATCTCGTAACGAACATTGTAAGAACCATCTACATCAAACTGTTTTTCATCCATCTTGAAACGAATAGAAATAGGTGTGCCAAAAACCAAAATTAGCGAGCTCACCTCTAGCTCGTGCGGCAAAGTTGATTTGATTTGATAAAAGTGATTTTCCATCTCACACATTACCTGCATCTGCCACAATCTCAGGTTTTGCAAATAATATTTTTCGAACTGTTTATCTGGTACAATCGATGCACCAATATACATATTATACTCTATGCCATCTGTTTTGAAACGCTCATAGTAATGCGGAAAATAACTTTGGGCTTCAACTTGTTTCTCGTCAATAATACGAGCCAGTTTTTTATTGATTAAAGCAATCGATTGGTCAAATTTCACTCTTTCGCTATGGTATCCGTCGTTATTAGATAAACTAATTTTTTCAAAATATCTATCGATTTGAGCATTGATGTATGAGTTAGCATTATTGGCTCTAAAATTATTCAGTATAGGATGAATCTCAGCTGAAAAATACTCATTCATTACAGACTCTGTACTTGTGAGAATAGTATTTTGGAGCTCATGCAAATGTTTGTTCAGGTCAAAAATCTTTTGTTCAAACAAAGGCAAATGATATGCCTCAACGACAGATTCGAAAAGTGCAATCAAATCTTTGGTTTGATGTATCAAATCGGATTGGATGGCTGCATTTCTTGAGTTTGAAGACCCTTGTACGTCTATCTGACCATATAAAGGATAGACATTTTCGAACAAAATTTCTTTCAACAAATACTCTCTGTCAAGCATTTTGTTATTCAAATATTTCAAAGCTTCTTCCTGAAAACGCCATTTTACACTCGGATGGATAGCTGTATATTCTTTTTGGATAATTGCTTCTACCTGATTTTCAGTTTCTGAAAAAACCTGAAAAACTTTTTCTTTGATAAATGGCAACACAAAATCTAATCGATTGGCATTAACAGAGTTGAGCTCTCTCACCCGTGAAGAAGAGAGTTCTAACAAGCCCATAAATTTATCGTTGTCAACCAACGGCACAAATATGAAACTTTTTACACCTTGTGCCTTTAGTTTATTGACAAATTTTATTTTATGTGGGTTTTCGACTGCAAAAGCATCAATATCTGGTACAACCAAATGTTGCTGAGTTTTCACAATACTTTTGATAGTCTCGCCACATAGTAACGATTCGCATTCTTCAATGGTAGAATTGTACAATAAGTGACTATACATTTGTTGTTCTACGATGCGTAGCTCGAAGGCTTTTCTGGTTTCGCCAATGACGGTAAAACCAATTTTGAGGTCGGCAATTTTATATATTGATCTAAAAATATTTTCGATTTCTGAAAACTGAAAAAAACTATCATCTATCAACAAATTGCTTTTGAAAGTAGATACGGCATTCTCGACAGTGGCGTCAAAAAGTGTCATGATAGAAAAACCTTTGAGCAACCAGCTCTTTTCAGGAAATTTGGATTTCCAAAGCTCTATATCATCAAAATTGTCTATCAACTGTACAATATCATCTTCAGACAACATAATTGATCTATCAGTCGGAATAATCTCTAAAAAATCGGCGTTAAATAATGCCCTATAATGACAAAGAACTCCTTCTTTGTTCGGAATATCAAGAAAAAAAGGAGTATCAATAGCTTCTATTTTGTATCCGAAAAAAAACTTGATGATGACACAACAATTTAGAATAAAAAAATTATCTGTAGTAAAATCTCTCAAAGTGATTTCGAAACCTTCTCCGGCTTCATTCAGTATTTTTTTAAAGCGTTCAGTATAATTAAATGTGTGAATCTGAAAAGGTATAGAAACTGCTTTAATCTCGTTGTGAGTAAGCGACCGCGGAAATAAATCGGCCAACAAAATTTTGATAATTGGCTTGTATTTTTCTAGCTCTTCAAGGTCTGATATCCCTTCTCTTAGAGCTGGATATTTGCTAACTTCTGCCAACAATTTTTGTGCATACTCAGCCTGAAAATCTATGTTTGACTGCGCAATTTCTTCCAAACTTTCGATGACTTTATGAAAAGAAATCAAGTTTTGAAATGGGCTAATTTGTTCTAGAAGAGTCATTTTCATTTTTTCGCAAATATCTTGGGGCAAAATTACGAAAAAAACCTTATCTAGCTTGTGTTTTCTGCTATCAAACCACAAAAAAACCGTTGCAAAATACATGCAACGGCTTGTCTTACTTTACCAGTCTATCTTTGTTTTTACTCCCACACTCATCCACCGGCCTGGCATAGGCAAAGCGCCGGCCTCATTGTACTGAGTATCAAATATATTTTGAAAATCTGCGTAATACAACCATTTTTTATGTTGGTAACTAAATCTTACATCGGTTAACAAATAATCGGTGTAACCCACGCGTTCGTTAAAACGGTTGGTCAAAGTTGCAGACCAGTTTTGGTAATCGTATTGTATATTATTGATTATTTGATGTCTAAAACTACGCACTCTATATTTAGACAAAACGTTTTGTTCGAGATCCATCTTGGCATCCAAATAGGTATAAGTAAGTCCTATTTTTAGATTTTTCCACTCGTATTTAAAATTAGCATTGCCTCCAAATGTTTGCAGTTTACCTACATTATTTGACTGAAATGGATTGGTGTCATCAACACGCACCCAGTCGATAAATTCATAAATATTACGGTGAAAAACATTAACTTTTAATTGCCAATTGTCGTCGATATGCTGATAGCCTCCCTCCAACTGATAAGCTCTTTCTGACTCGATATCTGGGTTGCCTATGTTGCCTGTTTGGCTAAGGTACAAATCGTTAAACGACGGTATTCTTTGCCCCGATCCAGCACTAAAAGTGATTTTATCATTGGTGTTTAACGCATAGCTCGCATCGATACCTGGAAAAACTTGCCAGCCAAAAACTGTGTTATAATTCACATAAGTACCGATGGTAAAAATCACATTGGCAAGGCTGTAATTTTTGTATTCGGCAAACATACCATAATTGTATCGCTCGTGTTTGCCCAAATTGTTTGAGTTAATTTGCTCATAACGCATCTCTGTTCCGAATCCGAACTCTCCTTTGTTCATCACATAATTTGCATTGACATCGGCATTGAGTGCATTGGTGTAGTGTTGGCTACGATATTTAGAAATATCTTGTCGAATATAACGATAATCGTCATAATTATAGCGATAAGCTACTTGCGGAATCAATCGTAGCTTGTCACTGATTTGATGTGTCGATTTGATTGCGGCCGTGGTAGTAGAGACAATCTCTTTCGACTCTTTATCGCCAGGCGCAGCGTAAAAGCCATTGGCACCAAACGAGCTACGCACCCAGCCTACTTGTGTTTCTAACTGATTGTCTGCGTCAATTGTATAATCTGCTAGATAAAGTAGTTTATTGTTGTGAAAAGCGGTGTTGTACTGGTATCCACTCCCTGACTGATGCTCGCCATACAGCTGGTGACTAAATTGATTAACTGCTTGGGTAAACCCGATTTGTACTCCTCTATTGTTGTACAGCTCGTCTGTATTTTCGTCGTTTTTTTTAAAATTACTTCCGCCAAACACATGTGCAAAAACTTGGTTGTCACTTGCCTTTTTGGTCACGATATTCACTGCCCCTGTAAGTGCGTTCACCCCATAAATTCGGGCAGCAGGGCCACGCAAAACTTCGATGCGCTCGATAGCCTCGATAGGTACGGGCAAGTTTAGTGAGTTGTGTGCCGTTTGGTGATCAATAATTTTTACGCCATTGAGCAAAACTAATGTTTGTTCAAAACTACCGCCATCAATACTGATATCGGCCTGAGTGCCAAAACCGCCTCGCTGCTTGATATCTACACCATCGGCATAGTATAAAATTTCGCTCAACGTCTTGACTGGTAATTTTTCGATTTCGCTTGCTGTGATAATTTGCACATTGCGATTTTGCTCTGAAATGGGCATTTGTAAACGATTGCTTTGGATAAGCACCTCATCTAATTGCTGAATGCTGTCTTTTGGTGATTGGGCATAGATAGTCCCTACCGCTAACAGCGAAAAGAGTGTTGTTGGTTTCATTGGTTATTGGTGTTTTTTTGGTTGAAGCAAATATAGGAAAATATGCTTTACCGCAAAAACAAAAAAATCCCGAGCAAAAACTCGGGACTCTTTTAATCTTTTGAAGATTTAAGAACTGATTATTTTACAGCCTCTTCTACTTTTTCAGCAGCTTCTTCACCAGCTTCTTTTACTTCGTTAGCAGCTTCTTCAGTTGCTTCTACTGCGTCATTTGCAGCTTCTTCAGTAGCTTCTACTGCGTCATTAGCAGCAGCTTCTACGTTCTCTTGTGCTTCTGTTGCAGCTTCTTCACCAGCTTTTTTAGTTTCTTCGCAAGATACGAATGCTACTGATGCAAGAACTACAGCTAAACTTAAAACAATTTTTTTCATCTTTGTAATAATAAATTTGGTTATTAATTTCGTGGCAAATATATAAAAAAAAATTATTCAACAAATAAATGCAAATCATTATTTCATAAAAATTTCAAAAAAAAATTATTCATATAACCATCGGATTATCAATAAGTTTACATCTTAGTTGTTTAAATTAATCTAAATAATGATTACAAACAAGTTACTTTAACTCATTCTCTGGCTGCTGATTACCTGATTTCTCAAGATTTTCGTTGATTTTTTCGTTCTCTTTTTGCTTAGCTTCGATATCTTTTTTGAGGTCGTCAAACATCGTGTATTTCCACATTTTAGAACCTGTAAGATAAGCTACTCTACCTACCAAAAAACCTGCAATTGGCGAGGTCATTATCAAAAATAGAATAATAGCTAAAGACTTTGTGGTTACGGCAAAATCTACAAAGTACATACTTACGGCGATCAATATAAAACCTATACCGATAGTGGCGGCTTTTACCGTTACAGACAAGCGAGAGTAAAAATCGGGCATTTTGAATATGCCGATTGAAGCAATCAACGCAAACAAAGCGCCGAGTGTGCTAAATATCATGATTAATATATCAGTCATCTTTTTTGGTGTATTGAATGTAAAACGAAAGTGCTACGGTGCTCAAAAAAGCTATTAGTGCCAATATCATGGCGACGTCCAAAAAAATAGAATTATCAACAATAATACTAAATATGAGGATGAAGGCTACGCCAACAGTAATCAGCAAATCGAGGGCTACAATACGGTCTACCACTTGCGGCCCTTTGAGAAACCGCAGCAATATAAACAATTGTGCCAAACACAATATCGGCATGATTACATATAATAAATAAGTTTGTACACTCATGGTTATCTTAATATTTCTAACAATTTGTTTTCTGTTCGTCTTTTGAAGTTATCTATAAATTTTTGCTTGTCACGCACATACATCACGTGTATATAAATGTGTTTTTTATCGTCTGAGGTATGAATCACCAATGTGCCTGGAGTAAGCGAAATCATATTACAAAGCATGGTCATTTCAAAATCGTTTTTGGCATCGGTTTGATACTTGATAATACCGGGTTTCATGTTATAGTTTGGTGTCATCACGTCAATAGTTACCTCAATATTTGCTTTGAGCATATCGTATAGAAAGTACAAAATAAAAACGATAATGTTGGGCACTTTATAAAAATACTCGGTACCACTATTGGCTTTTCGGTTGACGAGCCACAAAATACCAAACCCCATCACAAAGCCAAACGAAAAATTTGCATAAGTAAGCTCTCCGGTGAGGGCAACCCAGACAAAGGTGAGCATGATGTTGAGTAAAAATTTTTGTGTCATGTTACTTTTGATTTAATACTGCATCAATATATATAGACGGATTTTTGAGTTCGTGTGCTGCTTGTCCAGCAATTTCAAATACTGCCGATGCGCCAAGACCAATACTTAGGGTAATGGCAGCCAAAAACAAGATAGGGAAAATTAAAGCAAATTTGCCACTTTTCGAAAAGTTTTTGAAATGATCTACATCTTCTGTGAGTGGTTTTGGCGAATCTTTCCAAAAAATCTCTGACCACATTCTCGCTACGACAAACAAGGTGATAAAACTGGCAAACACTAGCGCGATTAGTAAAAAATAATTGTTTTGTGTAAATGACTCTTGAAACAAATATATTTTTGGCCAAAAACCCGATAATGGCGGAATACCTACCAAAGAGAAAAAAACTATGGCAGCTACAAACGAAAAAACAGGATATTCTTTGAGCACACCACCCAATCGGTACATGTCTACCGTATCACGAGCTTTGTAAATCACGCCTACAATCATAAACAAATTACTTTTGACCACTACATCGTGAATGAGGTAAAAAATAGCAGCCGTAAAAGCGATTTCGGTATACAAACCAAGCCCCGCAATAAGGTAACCAATATGGCATACTATAAGGTATGACAACACGCGCCTGATGTTGCGTTTATTGATAGTACCCAAAGCTCCGGTAATCATGGTTAATCCTGCAATAGTTGCAATAATAGCAATGGTAAAATCGTCTGGGTTAAAAATAATTGTAAATACTCTAAATAAGGCATATACCCCCATTTTTGTGAGTAACCCGCCAAAAACAGCAGCAATCGCCGATGGTGGTGTGTGGTATGACGACGGCAACCAAAAATATAATGGAAAAACTGCTGACTTGATACCAAAAGCTACAAAAAACAACAAAGCAGTGATAGAAACCAAGCCTGTGTTTTCTACCTGAGCGATTTTCAGGCTAATATCGGCAATATTTAGTGTACCTGTAATACCATACACCAATGCAATGGCAGTCAAAAAAATAGTTGATGCGAGCATATTCATGGTTACATATTTGATAGCGCCTTCCATCTGCATTTTTTTTCCGCCTACGGTCAATAAAATAAATGAAGAGATAATTACTACTTCAAACCAAACGTAAAGATTAAAAATATCACCTGTCAAAAAAGCACCAATCAAGCCCATAATCAGCAAGTGAAAGGTAAAAAAGTATCCGTATTTTATACGGCTAATATTAATAGCAGAAGTCGAATATATACCTACCGCCCATCCTACAATGGCAGTGAGCAAAACCATGATGGCGCTAAAGGTATCGGCAATAAAACTAATACCAAACGGTGCCTCCCAACCACCTGCTTGCAACAACAAATAATTGTGCTCGATGGTAAGGCTAAACAGTTTGATACACAATAAAAAAGCTATGGTATTCCCGACAATACTGATCAATTTTTGCGCCCGTACATTTTTCCAGAAAAACAACAGTAAAATAGCGGTAAGCAAGTGAGTCAAAATTGGGGCTAATATAAAATTTGTTATCATATATCTAAGTCTTGAATATTGAGCGAATCGAGGTCGTCAGAGCCAGTAGTGCTATACACTTTGTGTAGCAAAACGATGGCAAAAGCTGTCAATGCAAAACTGATAACTATCGCTGTTAGGATGAGAGATTGTGGTATCGGATCGGCGTAGACATCGGTAAAATATTTTTCATTTTCGCTAATTATCGGAGCTTTTCCTTTGGTAATACCGCCTATCAAAAATATTAAAATATTGGCACCGTTACCTATCAACAACAAGCCCAAAAGCATCCGCACCATACTTCTTCTAAAAATCATGTAAACGCCTGCTCCGTACAACACGCCTACCAAAATCACTAATAATAACTCCATTTATACGTTTTCTGAAATTGTAAATAAAATTGTTAATACTACTCCGATTACTACAAAATATACGCCCGCATCAAATACTAGAGCTGTCCCGACCGACCCGATGACCTCTAGTGACTCTGCAAACCACAGTACGGTCAAAAAGTTTTCGCCAATCACAACGGGCAATACAGAACTCAAAAATAGCAAGACCATTCCAATCGGAATCAAAAAAAATGGTTCGCGTTTAAATAAGTTTTTGGTTCGTCTTGTATTGTAAGCGAATGAGTGTAGCACAAAGGCAATCGACGCTATGAGTCCGCCCACAAAGCCTCCGCCTGGCAAGTAATGTCCGCGCAGCAAAACAAACACTGAGAACATCAGCAAAAGCGGTAATAAGTAATTGGACGCTGTGCGCAAAAATGTATTTTGCATACGCATTACATCTTTTTTACTTGATTGATTTTTATTTTTTTTCATTTTCATTCTGATATTTTAAAATACTATAGACCCCGACGGCAGCAATCGCCAACACGATAGTTTCTATCATGGTATCAAACCCTCTAAAATCGACCAAAATTACATTTACAACGTTTTTTCCTTTGGCCAATAAATAGGCGTTTTCAGCATAAAAGTTAGACACTGTTTTGCTTGAAGGGTAAATTAACGCTTGTAAAGCTAGCATAGACATTAATATACCAAAACTCCCTGCAATAACAACATCTCTTAGTATTGTTTTTCGATTAGAATACGTTAAAAAAGAAGGTAATTTTGACAACACCAGCACAAACAATACCACCGTGAGTGTATCTATGACAAATTGTGTAATTGCAATATCTGGTGCTCCATAAAAAACAAATATTAAGCAAATGCAATACCCTACTACACCTGTTCCTAAAATCGCCGTAAGCCGTGAACTGGTAACGATGATAAAAAATATGGCCATCAAAATCAATACAAAAACGGTAAATTCGTATATCCTAAATGCTGATAATCCATCGGTATTCACTTCGAGATCCACATCGGTAAATAGCTTATAACCAACAATCAATGTTGTAAAAACAATAATAATAGATAAGTAAATACGTAAATATCCGTTGTGAAAAAATCGAGTGTAACCAAAGGCAAATTTGCGCACGCCTTCAGCCAATGCTGTCATCACCGCTTTGCTGCTGTATTTTTCTAAGCTGTGTAATTTGTTTTGGTCATCTACTTGCTCTCTCGACAGTTTTCTAAAAACAAATAAGTAAAAGAAAAAGGCAAAAAATATGGTCACCAAACTCAACAACAAAATCGGGCTAACCCCATGCCAAACAGCCAAATGTTTACCAATTGTTTGCCCATAAACACTTTTGGATGCCGCAGCGATAATACCGTTATCAGCCAATTGTGGAAAAACACCAAATATTAGTGTAAGCACACTTAACAAAACAGGCGGCAACCAAAGGTATATATCTGGTAAATGAAGGTCGTTGGGATGATGTTTTAATTTTCCTAAAAATGGTTTGAACCCGACCATAAACCCAGAGGTTCCTATACATGCGTTGGTAATCAACAACAACGCCAATAATGCATAAACGCCCCATTCGAGAAACATAGTATTGGCAAAAACAGATTCGTAAAACAACTCTTTACTGATAAAACCGAAGGTGAGCGGGATGCCTGCGCTAGACAGAGCAGCAATAAAAACGGCAAAAGCCACCCACGGAATCACTTTTCGAAGCCCCGAAAGCAGACGAATATCTCGTGTATGCGCCATGTGATCAACTATACCTGTGGTA
Organism: Flavobacterium sp.; assembly: GCA_041583035.1. Lineage (GTDB taxonomy): Bacteria > Bacteroidota > Bacteroidia > Flavobacteriales > Flavobacteriaceae > Flavobacterium. The sequence continues at coordinate 5,868 of JBFHGP010000043.1, read as the reverse complement.
AGGAAAAATGTAGCTTTGTACAAAGCATGAACAAGAATAAATGCAACTGCAGCAAACAGTGCTGTTTCTGTACCAATGCCAATAAAAAATACCAACAAACCGAGAGCCGAAATCGTTGAATAAGCCAATATCCCTTTCATGTCTCGTTTAAATAAACTGATGTAGGCCGAAACCGACATCGTCATACCTCCGACAATCATCAAAGTGCCATTCCACACCCATCCGTCGCTCAATATTGGAGTAAATCTCGCCAATAAGTAAATACCTGCTTTGACCATCGTGGCTGAATGTAAATAGGCTGAAACTGGCGTTGGGGCTTTCATGGCACCTGGCAGCCAAAAGTGAAACGGAAACTGAGCCGACTTGGTGAACGCACCAATAAAAAGCAAAAATATAATAACGTAATAATACTGACTTTCAACTAAATAAGAAGATTGACTAAGCAACTCGGTTATAGAATATGTACCCGCAGTCACACCTATCAGCGTGAATGAAACCAACATAAAAAAACCGCCCAAACCTGTCAACGACAATGCCCACAATGCACTTTTTCGAGAAGCTTCGTCTTCGTTATTGAAACCTATCAAGAAAAATGAACTAATACTGGTAAGCTCCCAAAAAACAAACAAAGTCATCATATTGTCTGACAAAACAACACCGAGCATCGCTCCCATAAACAACGTCAGAAAACTATAAAACCGATACAAATGTGGATGAGCTCGAAGGTAGGATGATGAGTAAAAATAAACTAACGTACCAATACCGGTAATCAACAGCGCAAATAACAACGCCAAACCATCTATTTTGAAATCGAGTGAAATACCCAGTTGTGGAATCCAACTATTTTTATAAATAAACACTTTTCCACCCTTACTAATTGCTGGCAAAAAACTGACAAAATATGTAAAGAGGCAAAAGGGTAAAAGAGAAATAAGTGGATAATATTTGGAATTCGAAATCCGCTTTGTTAACAACAAAGCAACTCCTAAAACAAAAATCAGTAAAATAGGAAATAGCATATATATTTGATTCTAAGCAATTTGTTTATTATTTTCTAGAAATTTTGAAACAAAAATAAAAAAAAAACTCAATTTTACAAGTAAATCCACTAGAAAGCGTATAATAATCTACTGTAAAGATATCACTTTTTTTAAGTATTTTTGAACGATAAGTAAACAGATATGAAATTTTTACACACTGCCGATTGGCATCTTGGCAAACGACTCAATTTTTACTCAAGGCTAGAAGAACAAATATTGGTAATGCAAGAAATTTGTGACATTGCAAACGAGCAAAATGTGGATATGGTGATTGTTGCCGGCGACATTTTTGATACTTTTAATCCGACGACAGAAGCGATAGAGTTGCTCTACAAAACATTGAAAAAACTGACCAAAAACGGCACAAGACCAGTCATTGCTATTGCTGGCAATCACGATTCGCCAAACAGAATAGATGCCCCTGATGCTTTGGCCAGAGCCTGTGGTATTTTGATGATTGGTCATCCAAACGCAGAGGTAACTCCTTTTGAAAACTCTAATTTTTCTATCTCCAAAACAGATAAGGGCTTTCTCGAAATAAAACTCAATAAATATACTTACCCAATACGTGTTTTACATACTCCTTATGCCAACGAAACTCGGCTAAAACAATATTTGGGCGACGACAACAAAGAACAAAAACTCAATGAGATTTTACAAGAAAACTGGCACCAATTGTCACAAAAATATTGTGACAACACGGGCGTAAACTTATTGACTGCTCATTTATATATGATGAAAAAAGGTAGCGAAGTCATCGACGAACCTGATGGTGAAAAACCACTAAAAGTAGGTAATGCTGATATGGTTTTTGCACAAATTGTCCCTGACGAAATCCAATATACTGCCTTGGGGCATTTGCATGGATACATGAATATTGGTACAGAAAACAAACCAGTGGTGTATGCCTCTTCTCCACTCTGTTATAGCTTTTCTGAAGCCGGACAAGAAAAATTTGTAGTAGTGGTCGAAGCTATACCAAACCAAACAATTAGCAAAGAAAAAATAGCATTGACAAGCGGAAAAAAATTGATTCGAAAAACTTTTGATTGTATAGATACTGCAGAAAAATGGTTGTTAGAAAACCCTGATTGTTTGCTCGAATTGACCCTAGAAAGTGATACTTTTTTGACTGCCGAAGAACGCAACAGGATTATCAAAGCGCATCAAGGGATAATTCATCTAATCCCGAAAGTTAAAAATGTTTCGGCACCTTCTTCCGATATAAAAAATATTGACCTAGGCAGAGACATGAATGAATTGTTCAAAGACTATTTCAAACACAAAAATAATGGGCAAGAAACGACGGAAGAAATCATGCAATTGTTTAACGAAATCAAAAATGCTTAATGATACCATTACAACTCACAATAGAAGGCCTATACTCTTACCAAAAATCGCAAACTATTGATTTTACCTCACTAACAAAAGCAGGATTATTCGGCATCTTTGGTGCGGTAGGTTCAGGAAAATCATCAATATTAGAAGCGATTACCTTTGCTCTTTTTGCAGAAACCGAGCGCATGAATGCTAAAGAAAAAAGAGCTTACAACATGATGAATTTGAGGTCAGACCGTTCGTTTGTGTCTTTTGATTTTGAAAACCACGAAGGCAAGATTTTTCGTGTAACTAGAGAGTATAAACGCAACTCAAAAAACTTTGAAGATGTAAAAAATAAAAACACTGTTTTTTATAAAAAATCTGGTGACGAATGGATACCATTACCACATACCAGTGCTGAAAAAATAATTGGTCTAAGCTATGAAAACTTTAAACGAACCATTATCATTCCGCAAGGGCAATTCAAAGAGTTCTTAGAATTAGGCCCTACAGACCGAACCAAAATGATGAAAGAGATTTTTGGTCTAGAACGCTTTGATTTACAACACAAAGTGAACGAAATGAGAGCTGTGTCAAAAACAAAACTTGATCAATTAGAAGGAAAATTATCTGGTTATGAAAACGTGTCGTCAGAAATATTAGCTAGCAAAACTACAATATTTGAAAAAGCAAAAACCGAATTAAAACTCAAACAACAAGCACACGAATTACTTGAAAAAAAATATCAAGAATTTGTCCAAAAAAGAGAAGAATTCGTAATTTATCAAAGCAACAAAAAAAAGCTAGAACAACTCTCTGTCGAGGCAAAAAACATAGAAGAAAAAAAGAAATCTGTTGAAAAATTTGAAAAAACAAAACAACATTTTGCACATTTGTTTGAAGCGCAGCAAGAAATAGAAAAAGAAGAAAGCAATCTATTGACGCATCAAAAAAACACCCACAAACTCATTGAAAAAATCAAAGATGAGCAAAAATTAAAACATGAACTATTAGCACAGCTCGAAAAGGATTTTAATCAATTAGACCAATTAAAAAACACCGCAAAAGACTGGCAAACCGTTGCTCAATTGTTAGACATCCAAAGTCGCATCAAAAACTACGAAGATAAAATCCCTGTTGGCAAAAACTTCGTTAATGACCAACTAAAAGCACAACAAGAGGCTCAAAATAACATCAAAATAACGCAAGAAAACATTGCGGTAAACAAGAAAAAAATTTTAGATGCAAACCTTTTGATTTCGGTTTCTAATTGGTTTCAGCAAAAAAATAATCTGCAAAACAACATCGAAAAATCAGCAGAAAAATTGATGTCAAAAACTAGAGAATACGAAAACATTTTACGACAAATTGAAGAATTATCTATCGATAAAAACCAACCCAAAAAATCTTTTTTGGCAAAAATAGAAACACTCGAATCGCAAAAAAAATCGGTCGAAAAACAACTGGCGCAGGTAGAACTTGAGCAAAAACTAAGTGAATTTGCTCACAATTTACACGACGGAGAGGCTTGTCCGCTTTGTGGTTCAGAGAATCATCCGCAAAAAAATACAGGAAAAAATCAGTCGGCAAAAATTAGTGCGCTAAAAGAAGAATTGTCTATGGCAGACCAAGCGATTAGTCGAGTACGAAATGATATGACTAATGCTGAAAAACAGGTAGATTTGCTACACGAAAAAGAAAAACAATGCAGCGAAGAACGCAAAGAATTGGACATAGCAAAAGTACATTTTGACCAACATATTCAAACCTACCAATGGAGCGATTACATTACTGCAGATGAAAAACAGTTGGAAGAAAAACAACGCGAAAACGATGTATTGAAACAACAAATCGAGCTGCAAGAACAGCAAATAACTGAACTGCAAAAAAAGGCGCAAGATGCGCAAGTAAATTTAGATAAAGCAAAAGAAAGATTAAACCAATACCAAACTGATTTAGAAAAAAGTAAATCGGCTTTTGATACTTTACACGACAGCCTGACACAACTAAATTGGCAAGAAAATCAATCAAACACCATTACTGAAGTTCAAGAAAAAGCTAACGAGCTCCAACAAAAAACTATACAAACCGAAAAAGAATACAAAACTGTCGAACAAGAAGTTAATCAATTAAAAATAGAACTCGCAGGACAATTGGCTACGCAAAAATCAATTGAAAATCAATTGACTGAAATGTCAAAAAAGCGTCAAAAAACAAAAAACAAAATTGAAGATAACTTGCAAATTTGTCAATTTGAATCGGTAAAAATAGTGCATGAAATTTTGGCGACAAATTTGGATATTAAACAAGTAAAAGAAGAAATAGATAATTTTTATACCGAGTGGAATATTTTGCGAAGCAAAGTAGAAGAAGCACAGTCAAAATTTGAAAACTTTGACGGTTCAGAAGCAAATTATCTACAAAAAAAGCAATCGTTTGAGACCTCATCAGCACAATTAAAAAGTCTCACCAGCGACTTTGGGAAAATTGAAGGAGAACTCGACCGTTTACAAGTCGAGCTCAAAGCCAAAGAAAAAATTATCCAAGAACAACAAACGTTACAGCAAAGATTTGACAACCTAAGCATCTTGAAAAAAATGTTTGACAAGCAAGGTTTTGTAGAGTTTGTATCGACAATATATTTGCGACAATTGTGCGAGAACGCCAACATTCGATTTCATCACATGACCCGCAATCAGTTGAGTTTACAAATCAATAAAAACAACGATTTTGAAATTATTGATTACCTCAACGAAGGCAAAAGCAGGAGTGTAAAAACGCTCTCGGGCGGGCAATCTTTTCAGGTATCTCTGAGTTTGGCGCTGGCATTGGCTGAAAGTGTACAGAGTTTTGCCCAATCAAATAAAAACTTCTTTTTTATAGACGAAGGGTTTGGCACGCAAGACCAAGAATCGGTGAATATTGTTTTTGAAACCCTCAGTCAATTGCAAAAAGAAAACAGAATAGTCGGAATTATTTCGCACGTAGAAGAATTAAAAGATCGGATTCCGGTTGCGTTACAAATCACCAAAGACGAAGAAAAAGGAAGCCAAATAGAAATTATCTAACAAAAAAGCCCGAAAATTCGGGCTTTTAAAATATTATATTTCAGCAAGTTATTCGCTGATACTTGGCACTTGGACAAGCTCATCAGTTTCGGCCTCATAGTCGATTTCGTCAACATTAAAACCAAACAATTGAAAAAAGTCATTACGGTAACCTTCGATGTCAGAAATATCTTCGATGTTTTCTGAAGTAACTTTATCCCAAAGTACTGCCACCTCTGCCTGTACATCGTCTCTCATTTCCCAATCATCTACACGAATGCGTCCTTTTTCATCCAATTCGATAGCATCTGCATATAATCTATCAGCAAACAAACGCTGCATTTGCTCGATACAGCCCTCATGAATCCCTTTTTCTTTCATGACTTTGTACAACAACGAAATGTATAATGGCACCACAGGTATAGCAGAGCTAGATTGTGTGACCAAAGCTTTGTTAACCG
>JBFHGP010000042.1:0-17071 GCA_041583035.1 Flavobacterium sp. | reverse complement strand
GGCCTGTATTGTAGACCAAATTGAGATACATTTTTAGGTTGGGTATCGTAGGCATATAGTCCTGAAACATCATACCAAATTTTAAACGCTGATCGGTAGGGCGTGCGATGTAACCTTGGTTGTTATAATTTTCTTCTGATTTCATATAACCAAAAGAAATCCATGACTCTGTATCTTCCACAATTTCTGCATTTAGCCTAAAATCAGCTCCGTACACATAAGCCTCTGCCAAATTATCTGCTCGGTAGCGAATACGCACATTGTCGAGTGTATAAGTATTTACATCGGTCAGGTTTTTATAATATGCTTCACTGACTAGCTTAAAAGGCGTTTCGCCTATCGTAAAACTATAATCGTTGCTCAATACTATTTGTGCCGATTGTTGTGCTTTTACCGCCTCGTTGATACTGCCATCAAAGCGTCTGAGCTCTCGATATCCTGGCGGTTGATAATAAATACCACCAGACAATCTAAACAACATATCGGTGTTTTCCCAATTTGGTTTGAGTGCTATTTGCCCTCTCGGACTCACCACGGTCTGTGACGAAGTTGCGCCATCTTGCACATCTACTTGCCAATGATGCACTCTTGCTCCTGCATTGAGCCACAAATCGTGCTCGCCCAAAGCTGTGCGGTAACTCCATTGCGCAAAACCACTCAATCGGTCAATTTTTACATAATTGGTTGCACGAACATTCTGATACGGGGCAATCTCGCCTACAAAAGGCTCGTAAGGTTGATTATTTTTGATTTGTTCAAACGGCGGACGAATAGAAAATCCGGCAGAATCAACCATCTCCCACTCTACCAAGCGGTCTCTGATATCTTCAGCAGTATATTTGATACCCCATTCAATTTCGTGTTCATCAACAATATGCTGACCTTTAAAATTGATATTCGCAATCAAAGCATCATAATCGTTACGGCCGTGATTGAGCTGTGTAGCCAACCCTGTCGGATACAACACTTGCTGATATGTACCAGAATTAGGGTCGGTATCAATCTCGCCAATACTATATTGCCCCATGATGTCATAATACTCTTGCTCCTTGGTATGATATGCCGATGCAATAAGCTTGTAAGTATTGTTATCATTGGCTTTGTAGGTCGATTTTATAGCGCCAAATACCGTTTGATAAGTATCCTGTTCTTCCCCGCTATAATCAATCAAAATTGCTAACGGATTACTTACCGTGCCGATGTTTACTTGGGCGTAATTGGGCGTGTAGTCATACACATTACGCGAAATGTTTCCGAGAAAACTCCACTCCCATTTGGCCGAAGCTTGATAGTTGATCATGGTTTGAAAATCGAGAAATTGTGGACTGTAATCTACATCTACCTCTTGTGTTTTGACCAACAGTGCATTGTTGCGGTATCTCGCTCCTGCAATGGCTGACCATTTTCTGTTTTTAGAGACCAAATCGGCCGTAAGGCTACCACCCAAAAAGCTAGCTTCGGCAGCGAAGGCAAATTGCCTAGGTCTGCGGTAAGTGACATCCAAAACCGACGACATTTTGTCTCCATACTTGGCTTGAAAACCTCCGGCATAAAAATTAACATTGCTGACCATCGCTGTATTGGTAAAACTCAATCCTTCTTGTTGCCCTGATCTAATCAAAAACGGACGATATACTTCAATCTCATTAACATACACTAGATTTTCGTCAAAGTTACCACCACGCACATTGTACCCCGTTGATAATTCGTTATTAGAATTGACCCCAGGCAGCGTTTTCAGGATATTCTCTACCCCAGCATTTGCTCCTGGTATTTTTCTAATCACATCTGGTGCAATCACAGTTTTACCGTCAGAGGCCTTGTCGTTACTACTATCTATCACCAACTCTTCGAGCTGTTCTGCCTTGTCATCCATACGGATATTCAACTCATAATCTTCGTTGCGTTTAAGGTTTAGTGTTACTTCTATCTTTTGATAAAAATCGGAAGTAAAAACTAAGGTAACAGGCTTATCGGCAGGAATATTAATCTGATAAAAACCATTTTGATTGGTTATGGTAGATTTTTGATTTGCAGTAACCAAAACATCGGCCAAAATCTGATCGTTTTGATCAATCACCAATCCTTTTACCCGTGCCGTTTGCGCCATTGCAGCGCCACTGATAAGAGTAATTACAAGTAGTAAAAATATTTTTTTCAAAATTGTTAATTTTTATTTACGACAAATTCTGTTTCAAAAGTAGCATTATTTCCAACATTATCGGCAACTTTTATCATAAGATTATTGTTGCCGGGCTTGGCAATGCCGTCTTTGAGGTGATGAACCAGCTCATTGGTTTTGTAATCATACGCAAACAGTGCCCACTCTCCATTGATAAAACCTTGATAAGTGTCGATGCCTGAAAGCGTATCATCGATGGTCACCACGAGATAGTCTGAAGGTTTGAACGATTTGCTTGCCGACGCCCAGTGAATGGTTGGCGGGTCAACATCTTCGACAACTTTGTATGTACCTAAATTTTTGGTTCGGATTTGAAAAACATTCGCATCGGTTTTCCAAGTAGAATAGTGTTTGATTTTGCGACCATCTATTCGTCCAATAAACGCTTTTTCTAGATTGATTATTGTATCTTTAGACATATCCATACGGATGATGATATTTTTTTGCAGCGGAATATTGTCTTGGTGCAGTTGCAAATAATTATTATCAAATTGCAAATCTAAATGCACATCGTGAAAAAAAGTATTGGCATCCCAGCTGACACTAACATTTTTATCTTCCAAAATATAATCGCGAAGATAATCAACGTATTTACCTGCCTTTGGCTTGACTTCTACCACTGGTTGTTTTTGGTAAATTAACGGAATATTGAGTGTTGTTGCATTGCCAAAATAATCTTTCATCACCAAACGAACATTATAGGTGCGTCCTTCTTCGGGGGTGATAATTCCTTGATTAATTTGAGTTTTCAACATTCTTAAATCAAAATCCCCTTCAAAAAAAGTCTTTTGAAATTTGCGAGAAGTATCGGTATAAAATCCGTAATCGATAAATTGGTTAATGACATTAGACTCGTGAAAAGCAAACCGATCAAACTCCATCAAAAAAGTAGTTTTACCATTTACTTGCTGTTCTAGGCTATACAAACCATATTTAGCATAACTATTTTGCGCTGTATCGTACGAATCTACCGCAAACCCTACCTTGGCATCGGTATAGACAGGCTGCGAAAGATAACTGCCATCAGCCGTACGCTTGATAGTCAACTCAAACGGAAGAGTTGTGCCGTTTACCACCGCGCTATCACCTATCGGATACACCCTTACGCCATTGAGTTTCGGACTTTCATTGTCTTGCACCAATTGGTCTAAACCAAAATTTAACGGATTGAGAATATCTTCTGTCGAGGTATCTCTGATTTCGAAATGTAAATGTGGACCGCCTGACCCGCCTGTATTACCCGAATAAGCAATCAACTCACCTTTTTTTACAGGCAATTCGCCAAGCAAGGGAAAAAGTTCTATCTCAAATTTTTCTTGTTCATATTGTTTATTTTTCACGTATTTTTCGATGGAGTCAGCATAATGCAACAAATGTGCATAAACCGTCGTATATCCATCGTCGTGCTTGATATACAACGCTCTCCCATACCCAAACGAACTTACCTTTATACGATTGACCACACCATCAGCAGGTGCATAAATAGGCATACCCACTTGGCGCTTGGTAGAAATATCCAAACCTGCGTGAAAGTGATTGTAACGCAACTCGCCAAAAGTACCGTTGAGCCACAAGCGTTCAGAAAAATATTGAGAAAAATCAGACTGAGAAAAACAACAATTTATCGACAAAAATGTTGTCAAAATAGCAAATAAATTTTTCATTCTTCATACAATTTTATTTTCATGAGGTAATATACATATTTTTTGGCAATAGGAGAATCTAATTTTTAAAACATTTTTTTTCGTATTACGTATTTTTGTTTTAAATTTGTAATAGCAAATAGCCTAAAAAACGATGAGCAAATTGACAGACATAGTAGCTGAATTAGAAACAAAGTTTGCCCGGCTTTTGCACGATATGGAGCAATTAAAAGGCGAAAAAAAGGTTTTGACACAGAAGTTTGAAGCCGAGAGAGATCGCAATAATCAATTGATGCAACAGCAAAATGAGCTAAATAATCAATTGGCGAATCTCAAAGCCATTAACGCTTTGTTGGGTAGTGATGAATACAAAAGAGAAACGAAACTAAAGATAAATTCGCTCGTAAGAGAAATTGATTACTGTATCGCTCAGCTTTCTGATTAACAAAAAGCTATGGATGAAAAATTAAAAATAAAAATATCAATTGCAGATCGGGTATATCCGCTCACAGTCACCAGTGAAACTCAGGAAGAAAGCCTTAGAGAAGCTGCTAAAAAGATTGATGCAATGATAAAGCAATATGAAGAAAACTACGCCGTGCGAGACAAACAAGATGTTTTGGCAATGTGTGCGCTTCAATTTGCTACACAATCCATCCATACACAAATATCTGATAATCAAGAAGTAGAAAGCAATACTGAAAGACTCGAACGTTTGAATGAAAATTTGAATCGTTTTTTTGATACAAAATAATACTCAGGACTCAATATCCTGAACATACGATTACTGCTCACATTAGATATCGTTTGATAAACTCAACACAAATCAATTAAAATGAGTGAAACATCGTTGTAAAAGCACGCCATCTTTGGGTGGATCCTTGATCATCGAGATAGCTCAAAACCTGTTTTTACAGAGTTTATGCAACCCACCTAATGTGAGCTTTTTTATATATTTACTAAACATTAATTATTTATGGAGACTGGAACAATTATATTTATCATTGCAGGTATCATCTTGGGTAGCGGGATAGGTTTTGCAATTGCTAAATATTTGGAGAAAAACAACGCATCATCTATTCTAAAAAATGCTCAAGGCGAGGCCAAAACTATTGTAAAAGAAGCGCAAAGCGAAGGCGAAGCCATCAAAAAAGATAAAATTTTACAAGCCAAAGAAAAATTTATTGAGCTAAAGGCAGAGCACGAAAAGGTTATATTGTCAAAAAACAAAAAAATAAGCGATACAGAAAAACGTATCAAAGACAAAGAATCGCAACTCTCACAAGAGTTATCTAGAACCAAGAAGGCGAATGATAACACAGAAAAACTTGCCAAAGAATACGAAAACAGAATGGAAATTCTGGACAAGAAAAAACAAGAATTAGACAAAGCACATAAAGAGCAAGTAGAAAAATTAGAAAACATCGCTGGATTATCGGCAGAAGAAGCTAAAAACCAACTAGTTGAAAGCCTAAAAGAAGAAGCCAGAACCTCTGCTATGTCGCTAATACAAGACACGGTTGAAGAAGCCAAACTTACTGCGCAGAAAGAAGCTAAAAAAATAATTATCAACACAATACAGCGAGTAGGTACTGAAGAAGCTATCGAAAATTGTGTATCTGTCTTCAACATCGAGTCTGATGACGTAAAAGGACGAATCATCGGTAGAGAAGGACGAAATATCCGCGCCTTAGAAGCTGCTACAGGAGTAGAAATTATTGTTGATGATACGCCAGAAGCTATTATATTGTCGTGTTTTGACCCTGTGCGTAGAGAAATCGCAAGATTGTCTTTGCACCGATTAGTAACCGACGGACGTATTCACCCTGCTCGTATCGAAGAAGTGGTAGACAAAACCAAAAAACAAATAGAGGAAGAAATTATCGAAATTGGTAAACGAACCGTCATCGATTTGGGTATCCACGGATTGCACCCAGAGTTGATTAAAATTGTCGGAAGAATGAAATATCGCTCTTCGTACGGACAAAACTTATTGCAACACTCGAGAGAAGTTGCCTCACTTTGCGGCATCATGGCGGCAGAACTAGGTTTGAATGTAAAATTGGCCAAACGTGCTGGTTTACTACACGATATCGGAAAAGTACCAGAGAGCGAAAGCGAATTGCCTCACGCTTTGTTAGGTATGCAATGGGCAGAAAAATATGGCGAGAAAGAAGAAGTTTGCAACGCGATTGGTGCTCACCACGACGAGATAGAAATGACCTCATTGATTTCGCCAATCATCCAAGTATGTGATGCTATTTCGGGTGCAAGACCAGGCGCAAGACGACAAGTGCTCGACTCGTATATTCAACGCCTTAACGACCTTGAAAAAATAGCTTACGGCTTTAACGGTGTAAAAAATGCTTACGCCATCCAAGCTGGTAGAGAATTGAGAGTTATTGTAGATTGCGAAAAAGTATCTGATGATATGGCCTCTAGCTTATCATTCGAAATTTCGCACAAAATACAAACTGAAATGACTTATCCTGGACAGGTAAAAGTTACGGTAATTAGAGAAACACGTGCGGTAAATATCGCTAGATAACAACCGTTTCATTATATAAAAAAATCCCGCATTTTGCGGGATTTTTTGTGTTTAAAAACTAGTTATTTATTGAACCTCTATCGTAACCCCTTTGGAGTGCGCCTGATATTGCGGCGCATACATGCTTTGCATAGTCGTCAATCCGTCTGTAAATTTGCCGATATTATTCACTTTCACGCGATACCACAGCACGTGGTCACCAACTGATAGGTGGTCAATAAAAAAGTTGGTCGATGCATCATTCGATTTAAAATAATAACGTAAGTCGTTTTCGAACCTTATGCCGCTCAACTCAAAAAACGGTTCAAAAGTAGAGGCTCTCATATCTTTTATATGTACATAAGACGCATTTTCGCTAGTAGAAAACTTTAATCTTACCCATACCTCTTCGCCTATTTTTAATGGCGTAGAATCGTCTACTACAACACGTTTACCTTCCATTTCACGAAAATAATCTTTCTGAATCGAGAACGGTTGCTCATCATTATTGGTTGATAAGATTTTATCTAAGTCTTGTAAATAATTATAACTGATACTTCCTGTCAAAGGCATTTCACCGTTATTCACAACGCTGATTTGATTTAAACTGGTAGAGATATTGTCGCGATTTATGATTATTTCATAAATACCTGAGTCGGCCAATAAGCTATCTTTTGGCAATAAAACTTGAGCTTTTGTATCGGTTATTTTTACTTCACTTTTTAGTTTAGATTTCTCCAACCCTAACAAATAAGCATAAACAGCCTGCACTGTTGCCTTGGTCGATCCAAAGTTATCATGATTGCTCTGATTAATCAGGCGAGCTTTCAGTGATTGGATGTCAGATTTATCTACATTATTTTTGACAAAAGCCTCTACCGCAAACGATTGTTCTTCAACCGGACTGTTCCAAAAAGATATGTTGTTGTGCTCATTTTTCCAATACATTCCTTTTGATTCATCAATAATTGACGATTCTTGCAATTGTTTTATAATTTGTAGTGCAACATCTTCTTTCCCTTCACTTTTCAATACAATGGCAGCTTTTGATTTGAATGCTAAGCCGGCATCAAGCCAATTTTTATTAACAATATTCAAAAGCTCGTTCCATTTTTCAGTACGATTATTTGATACAGGAAATTGCTTTTTAAAATGTGCTCGTACATACAAATAATCCATTATTTTTTGATTAGAAACAGTTGCTGAATCATGTTTTTCCAAAATGATATTATCTAGATGTTCAACGGCCTTTTGCGTCATCTCATTGTTGTCCCATTGCAAATTCATCTCGTTGAGTTGCTTTACGGTTTGGAGAAACTGCAACGTTATCCACCAGTCATCATTGTCATTGGAAAACCATCCAAAACCACCATTACTAGTCTGTCTACCAGTCATTTTTTGCACAAGTTCTTCGCTAGATTTTTTAAGTTTATCGGCCTCAAAATAATTTGCAAATTTTTGGTTACGTTCTTGCTCCGACAGTAATTCTGACAACCAAGGTGATTCTTTATCAATGATTTCTTTCAATTGTTCATCGTTGTCCCATTTTGTCTCATCTCCTACTTTCCATTTAGACAAAACCTTTTGAATATCTTCATTTTCTTCAACAATTTTCAATGCCAACTGATTCGCAAAATATTTAGACATCAACTGTTCGGTACATTCATGCTCGTACTTTAACAAATAAGGCATTTTTTGCATCATCAACCACAATCCATTAGTAGAAGCCTGAATGCGATAGCTTAGGTTGTATTTTTCGTCATCTGCGTTTAATTCAGACAGACGGTATTGTTTTCTAACATTACCCAACTGCCATAGGGCAACATTTTCGGAAACAAGCTGTTTTTTGTTCAAAACCGGAATAACTGCCTGCTCTCCGTCAGAATAATCAACAGTTTTTACCGCAACCACATACTGTAAGCCTTGAATATCTTGTGGCACATTTACTTTCCATTCAACAAATGTGGATGAGTTTGCCTCGATCTGAATGTCTTGTAAATTTTCGGAAATAATGACATTATCTAAAACCTCTTCTGTCAAAGCGTTTTTTAATTGCAGCGAAACCTTCCCTTGCTGCAGTACTTCCGAAACATTCGAAACGCGTGCACGCAATATCACTTCATCATTTTCTCTCAAAAAGCGAGGCATATTGGGCTGAATAGTAACATCTTTTTGGGTGTAAACATTGGTCTCTAGGTAGCCAAATTCTGCATTCTTGTTGTGTGTGAATACTCTAAATTTCCATTCGGTAAGGCTTTCTGGTACGGTATAATTTATTTCATAAACATTATTTTTATTCGGATAAATATGTGGATAGAAAAACGCCGTTTCTTTCAGGTTTTTACGAACTTTCACATCGCTCATATCACTCAAGTTTCCTTTTTTGGTAGAAATCAAGATTACGCCATTGGCTCCTCGATTACCATAAATAGCTGTTGCTCCAGCATCTTTTAGCAGAGAAATATTGCTGATATCGTCTTGTGATAATGATCGAAAACGCTCTGCACTCACCGGCACGCCATCTACAATATACAAAGGCTGAGCGTTGCCATTAACAGAACCCAAACCGCGCAAAACTACAGAAGTGTCAGCGCCAGGTTGCCCCGAGCCAGTAGTGATGTTTATCCCAGGAACTTGTGCTTTCAGTGTTTGAATAAAATCAGGGTTCGGTTGTCCATTTACTGTATGAGAAATAACCGAAAAATTACTCAAATCATTTATATCCGCAGATCTATAATTATCTATAACAACCAACTCTAAATAGTCTGCTTCTCTATCTTCGTGAATAACCACCGGATTTTTAAAATCTTTTGCCAAAAAAGTTTCATCTTCAAAACCTGGATATGATATTTTTATAAGATCATCTGGATGAGCAAAAAGGATAAACCCTCCATTCATGTTTGTTTCTGTGCCAATATTTGAAGATTGAATAGTTACCGCCACTCCCGGCATTGGGTCATAGAAATCGGCCTCAAAAATATTTCCGACAAGTTCAATCATTCCATCTTCTGGCTTTTTGGAAACAACTCTATTTGTAAGCTTGTCATAATATTTTCTATTCGACGAGTCATTATAATGCTCATACAAACCAAACCCAAAAGTATTTATTTTCGGAAAAAGGATATTCAACTGTCTGTTCAGGTTGATTTTCCAGTAATATCGACTATAAGAACCTCCCCTATTTATTGCTTCATCAAAATTCAGGTAACTAAATTCTTCGCTATAAAAAGTATGACCTTCATAAAGTCTCCAACCTTCAGAATTACTGATATTTTTCATCAAATATTCCGCACTCAGGTCGTACATAGAGCTAACCATCTCACCTGCAAATGGTTGTTGATTTTCATCGGTTACTTTGAGTAAAATTTGTTCTTTTGCACCGGGGAGCAATCTATTTTTTAAATGAACGACTTCTATCTGTGCTGGTTTTTTTGCTTGTTTATAAAAAGTTCGTTCTACGGTATCTTCATATACACGATTGTCATAAACGTAATAATAAGACACAAAAACACTTTGTACATCTTTGTTTAACAGCGGTAATTGAATTTCTGAAATACCTTTTTTACTGATAAAACTTGTAACAGGCAAAATATCATAATTTTGCTGTACTTGCATAAATACCAAAACATCATCAAAGACTGCGTTTACCTCGACCTTTATATGGTTGTCTTCTATTACTGACTCTTCTAACGACAACGAAACAACATCGCCATAAGCAGGAATGCCGTTTGGGTCTTTCACTTCGAAAGAGGTTAAAAAAGAATCTTCTTCAAACTTTTTGTCAGGGATAAATCTCACTTTATAACTCCCTTCGAGCAACCAATCAGGATTTTTTAGCACAAAAGGCTTTTTTTCTTCGGTGATTTGGATTTTTTCAGAATAAACTTCTACAGAGTTTTGCATTTCTGTGTCTGCTTTTTCATAGCTTTCATGAGGAAAATGTTTTTGAAAAACATCACGCGGAATCAGTTGTTTTTTTGGCGCCTCCCACAAGCGATCTTTAAAGTAGCGATTGTCATAAGTATTTCTAACAATTTTTAATGTTCCTGATACTGGTTTGAATTTTCTATTCGCATTGGTCGGATTTATATTTATCACAACATCAGAATCGAGAAAAATCTCTCGTTCATCAACCTCACAATATATATTCAAATCATTATGATTTACTTCTATATTCGCATAGGTACTTTGCGTTTCTCCCGTGGCGTCTTTCACATTTGTCTGAATGGTGTATTGATACGCTGGCCGAAAATGCAAACTGTCTTTGGGCACATCTTTTAGTTGAATCTTCACAGAAAAACTTCCGTCGGCATTGGTTGTACTCTCTATTTTTGGAAAATCCCCCGAGTCATACGGATAATAATAATAGTTTCCTGATGTTTTAGAAGAATTATAAGTAATTATGGTTTCTACATTTGCATTAGAGATTGGTGTTTTTGTATGAGTTTGTACTTTTCCTGTCAGCGTAATTTCTTGCCCATAAGTCACGTTTTCATCAAAACCATCCAACGACACAGAAAAAGTAGGTCGTTTGTATTCCTCTACATACAATTGATTTCTACTTGATAAACCATCATATTGCTCCCAAAACAACGCTTCTTTTTTTGTTAAGTTTTCTGGTTTTTCATAACTGATAATTACACGTGAAATATTGTCTTTTTGAGGGATGATTATAGAATCTGCAAAGCTTCCAAACTCATTGGTGGTAAACTCTTTTTTGAACAACTGAGTCTCGTTGTTATCTGTTGCGATAGCTATTACCCTGATATTTTCGACAACTTTTTTGGTTAAATCCTCTTGATCAAAACTCACCGCAACACCTTTAAAATAAATGGTTTGACCGGGTCTGTATAATTTTCTGTCGGTAAAAGTGTTTATATTCATTTCTTTACCTTCATACCTGTAATCTATGTTTTGATAATTATAAACCAATTCTTCTTCGTCAAAATCACAAACTTCTTCAAACAAAAAATTTTCGTCCTGAAACTGAACCAAAAATTCAATTTTTTTGACCTTATCTTCATCTTTTATTCTTTTGGATTTTTTTATCGATACAATCCCCAAATCATTAGTTTTATATTTTTTACGATTAATTTTTACCGGATGATTCACAAAAGGCTTTCCGGTTTTTCTATCGAGAAAATAAAAATCGACCGATTGAGCTTCAGCCTTATAAAACAGAACCACATCGGTAACCACAACTTCGTGAAAATCAAAATATTTTTGCGTTGGATTAAATTGTTGATTGGGCGAAGTTAACACTAGATAAACACCTTTTTCTACGCCATCAACCAAAAATTCATATTGTTTTTCTAAATGGTTGTTTTCTTTATTCAAAGGCGCTGTAACATATTCATAAACTGGCTGTTGATACTGAACAAAATCTGTCTTCAACGAGTCATTTTTCAGATTTTCTAAAGTTTTGATATCCGCTAACTTATAGAATCGTGTGTAAAGCGTATCTGTATTGGCCAAACGCACCCAAGCCTTATCTAGCTTATTTTTGAGTAAATATTTCGGAAAATTTGTTTGTGTTTTTTTATCGGTAATTGCATGGTAAATGTTTTCAATGTAATCGGTTTCTTTATCTGTAAGTTCATATTTTTTCAATGACAAAATATACTCGACTGTTTTTGTCCACGCCAACTGAGCGGCTGGCTTATCGACTACAGCATACCTTTCTCCGAAGTTATACCATAGATAAATTTTTTCTACAAGCACTTTTGACTGAAACTTTCTGGTTTGCATCGCTTCAAAAATCGTTGTGAGCAGTAAATCTTTATTTTCGAAAGTCAATTTTAAAAACTCTGAAAAATTTTGGTAACGTTTTAGTCTTATCTGATCGAGTTTATATTTATCATTTTGTGATTGATAATGGGTTTCTAGCTTTTGGTACAAATTCAAGACTTTTGCATAAGGCTTCGGAAATTGATAAGTAGTAAACTGATTGGTAAAATCTAACACTTCATTGGCATTCAAAAAAATACCCTCAGGCACTTTTGTTTTTTCTATATAATTATTTTCAAAAATAGTTATCCACTCATAACACAAAATCTCATACACTTTATAGTTTTTCAAATCGGCATTTGACTCTGTATCAACCAAATCCCCTAAAAATTCGTTAGCCTTTTTCAATAAATTTTCATGGAGAAAAACTTGCTGATATAAACTTTCTATTTCTTCTACAAAATCTTTCGAACGCCAATTTTTAAGACTATTTTTATCATAAGGCTCTACGATTTTGTCCAACTCATTGACCATGTAATAATTTTGCGACAAATAATACAACAACAATTTGGCTTTATACGTTTGTAAAATACTTTTATACGGCTGATTTATCCGTTCGATTTCTTGCTTTATATCTATCAATACCCTGTCTGGGTCGGCTATTGTGAGATATTGCTCAAATTTGCTTCGGTAAAAAAAAGTTTTTACAATTTCGCGGTCATTTTTATCATTAACTGCCCGATTATAAATCTTCAAAACCATTTCGTTAGCAGATTTATAATGCTTATTTAATTCATGCTGATAAACTTCATTCCATTGATTTTCATAGTTTTGAGAAAACAAAACTGTTGAAATAAGTAATAAAAAAGTAGTAAAAAAATGTTTCATAAGTGTCATTTAACAACACAAGATAATACTTTTTTATACAAAATTAGCCCATGACAAGTCACAGGCTAATATTTTATTTATAAACAAGTAAATTTGACTGAATCAAACCACTTTTTTATCAATATATTTAGAGTTCATCACACGTACAATTCCCATATAATCCATGGTAAACTCTACGGTGTCTCCTACTTTATATTTGCTTTCGTTATCTCCCAAATCTAGCACAATCATATCAGAGGTTGCCCCTGCAATTTTGATAGACTCATCGGTTGTCTCGAGATGATTGGCGTCAATATCCAGAATACCAATATCAATTAGCGCACGATTAGAAGTTTTTCCAATATCGCTATCGTCAAAATCAACAGTGTCGCCTTCGAGGTTTGTGCCCATCTCTCCACTTGGCACAATTGGTTTTTCATACAACTCGATAATCTCGGCATAGAGCTTAAAAACATTTTGCTCTAGTGTTTTATAAGGTGAGCTATCATAAGCGTTTGTCCCCATAAAAAGAGTTTCTCCAATACGAAAATGATTGACACCTTTGGGCAAAATATCTTGCTCGACCATTGGCAAAGTCACAGACGAACCGCCCGAAATAAATTTGATATTTCGGTTAAACTTATACTCTACCAACTGTTTGTACAAGCACAACTGAATCAATTTATCAGAATTTGGCAAAACGCCGTACAAACAAGACAAGTTGGTTCCCAACCCGATTACCTCGATATTCTCTAACTGAAAAATCGATTCGTAAAATCGTATAAAATCATCGCGCATCACACCTTCACGCAGTTCGCCCAAATCTATCATAATGATAATTTTGTGCACTTTGCCTTGTTTTTTGGCTTCTTCAGAAAGTCGTTTGATGGTATAACGCGAAGTATTGAGACTAATATCAGCATATTTTACCACATCTTCGATCACGCCTTTGGCGGGTGGTTTGATATACAAAGTTTGTGCCTCTGGATAAATTTCTTTTATTTTTTGCAGATTCGAAATGCGCGAATCAGAACAATTGGTGATCCCAAGGTTAATTACTTCTTTGAGAAACAACTTGTTACCACACAAAATTTTGGTTACTGCAGACCACTCAATATTTTTTTCATTAAAAAACTGAGACAGACGGTCAAAATTATGTTTGAGTTTAGATTTGTTTAAAGTTATATAAGCCATAATGTTATTTTACATATCTCATTTCGAGGTACTTATTGGTAAATCCTAATTTTTCGTACAACTTTTTTGCCGGATTATTAGGCTCTACATGCAAAGCGATACCACCTTGGCTGGTCTCGATAGCTTTTTCCATCAACGATTTGCCAATGCCTTTGCCACGATGCTGCGAATGTGTCGCAATGTACACCAAGATATTTTCGGGGATATAATCTTTCATCCCGGTCTCATTCACCACCGTTGCGCCCACAATTGTATCGTTTTCGTAAGCCGCCAAAACAAAACCGCCTGTTTCGCGATCAGTCTGATTGAGCGAATACTGCATTGCCTTTGCAATATCAGCTTTGGGGTCGCCATATTCTTGCAAAAATTCGTATAAAAACTGGTTTACTTCTTCAAAATTTTGCGTTGTCATTGGGCTTTTTGGGTCCCATTTTTTGATTTGAATCATATAGTTATTTTTAATTTTTAGTCATCGGGGTAATATAACCAAAAACCAGCAGACAAAAAAATTAAAAACCTCAAGCTAATGTTAATAAAAGTAAGCATTTTTCGGGGCTAATCAACAATTTTTTGTAGGCATTATGGTTAATCCGTTTTTTATTCTTTATTTTACGTAAAATTTTGTAGAGATGAAAAACATCCGATTTTCTTTTGCATTAATCATCGTATCGTTGTGTCTTTTTTGGGGATGTGCCAAGCGCGGATACATCACAGGCGGGCCTATAGACAGCTTGCCGCCGGTGGTACTCAAAAGCTCACCCGACAACCACTCGGTACAGTTTAGCGAAAGAGAAGTTGAGATTTTTTTTGATGAATATGTAAAAATCCAGAACGCCAATCAAAACCTGATTGTGTCGCCACCATTAAATCAATCACCCGAGATTACTCCGATGGGTTATGCGACCAAAAAAATTACTATCAAAATTCATGATACCCTCAAACCTAATACTACTTACAATTTTAATTTTGGACAAAGCATCGTAGACAACAACGAAGGCAACGCGTTAGGCAATTTTTCTTATGTTTTTTCGACTGGTGATTATATCGATTCGTTAAAAATTAGCGGAAGCATCCAAGATGCGTTAAGTAAAAAAACAGCCGAAAATGTAAAAATAATGCTTTACCCTGCGGCACAATTTAATGATTCGACCGTTTACAAAGAAAAACCTTTATATGTATCTAACAGCCTAGTAGACAACAGTTTTGAAATAAAAAATCTCAAAGAAGGCGAATACCAAATTATAGCTTTGCACGACAAAAACAATAATTATCTTTTCAATCCAAAATCAGAAAAAATAGGTTTTGTAGATCAGTTGGTACACTTGCCACAAGACGAAGAATTGCTCTATCAATTGTCTTTGTTTAAAGAAGAAACCACCACCAAAGCTTCGCGTCCATCGATGGTGTCACAAAACAAGTGGTTGCTACCGTTTGAGGGCAACGTCAAAAAGCTAAGTGTGCGGGTTTTGGCCGACAACAAACCGATAGAAACATATGTTCAAAAAGTCAAGAAAGCAGACTCATTACATGTGTTTACACCTTTGATTACTTACGATTCTTTACAATTCAACCTCAGCAGCGATGATGGTTATCAAGAGACTTACACGGTAAAACCTCGAAAATTAAAAACACTCGACTCTTTAATGGTCAATATTTCGAAAAGTGGCACCATCGGTTTTAGAGACAGCGTGCAATTGAACGTGTCTACACCAATCATCAAAATCGACTCTAGTTTGTTTAGCCTAACAAAAACCGACTCGACAGCGGTACCATTTAGTTTGCATTATGATGCCTTAAATGCCAATATCCATATCGATTTTGACCGAGAAGAAAAACAAAATTATCAATTAGATATTTTGCCTAATGCGTTGCAAGATTTTTACGGAAAAACCAATGATACACTGGCTTATAAACTAAAAACAAACGCCTTTGCTGATTACGGAAATCTAAGCATTAACTTGATTAATCCTACAGAAAAATTTCCGTTGATTGTAGAGCTTTTGGATGACAAAGAAAATATTCTTTATACAGAATATGTCACGGATAACAACCTTGTGAATTTTCCGCTTTTACCTCCAAAAATGTACTATATCAGAGTTATTGTAGACGAGAATGCGAACAGAAAATGGGATAGCGGTAACTACCTCAAAAAAATTCAACCCGAAGCGGTTTTTTACGAAACTCAACCGATTGATGTAAGAGCCAATTGGGAAATAACCGAAGATTTTACTTTAGAATAGAAAACTTATCGGCATCGTTGAGAAAATTGAGTTTTGTTCGGGCTTTTTGCAAACTGTCTTTACACAACTCTACCACCTCTATTTTTTCATCAACATAGGGTTTGCAAAGATAATCTCCCATAAAATCAATCGCTTGCGAATGCCCTGAGTAATACACCTCGTTGCCATCTACACCGCAACGGTTGACGCCCAACACATAGCTCATGTTTTCTACTGCTCTGGCACGCAACAAAATATCCCAAGCATTAATGCGCCTTTCTGGCCAAGAAGCCACATATAGCAACACATCATAATCTTGATTTTGGATGCGAGAGAATACTGGAAAACGCAAATCGTAACAAACTTGCAAAGCTATTTTCCAACCTAGATATTCAACCACAACTCGCTCTTGTCCAGCAGTGTAGTATTGGTCTTCATTAGCCAAACTAAACAAGTGTTTTTTGTCATAATATCGATATTGTTTATCGGGATAGACAAACACCATTCTGTTAAAAAAACAATCAGCATCTTTTACCACAAAGCTTGCTGCGATTGCCAATTGATTTTTGGCAGCCATTTTTTGCATCCAACGCAAGGTGGATGAGGCAGAAAAATCTTCGGCCAACAAGGTCGGATTCATCGTAAAACCAGTCGAAAACATCTCTGGCAAGACGACCAAATCGACCGTTGAAGACAGGTTGTTAATTTTTGC